>JALOLX010000244.1 GCA_025455765.1 Flavobacteriales bacterium
TCCAGCTGCTGCAGGAGGAAGTTCGCCATCACCCGCAGGTCGGGTCGCACATGCCCAAGCACATGCACCAGGGCCAGGCCATCGATGGCGCCGTAGGGATGGTTGGCCACAAAGGCCAGGCCGCCTTCACGTGGGATGGAAGCCAGGTCCTTCTCGGACACCTCGATCTCCAGCTCCAGGTTGCGGAACACCGCCGCCACGAAGTCCAGGTCGTGCAGGTCCTCAATGTCGTTGTAGAAGCGCTCCAGCTTCTTCAAACCGCTCACCTCGGTGAGCAGGGAGATGCGCGGATCGCCCGGGCGCATATGACTGGCCTTGGCAAGCTCGGCGGGGTGGACCAGTCGTTTCATCTGCAGCTATCGGCGAAGGTACCCATTGCGCCGTCACCCTGTGCTGCGTTCCATCAACGGCCCGGACCGTTCACAACGCGAGGATGCCGATGATCTTCTCGTTCATCAGCTCTCCCCCCGGATAGGCCCGCGTATAGTCCAGGTTGATCCAGTGCTGGCCGTCGCTGTCGGTATGGTGATACAGCGGGGCCTCGCCCACTTCCTTGGTGAAGAGCTGCTTGCGGATGAGCATCGCGGCGCGCTCCATGGCGGCATCGTCACCGATCTTGAGCTCTGGATAGACATGGCCGGTGGTGCGCACCAATCTGACCTCTCCGCCAATGGCCTTGATGCAGGCCGCCATCAACAGGGCATGGTCGTCGCAATCACCGGCCATGAGCTCCAGACTTTCCTGGGGCGTGGCGAAGTATTCACCGCCTTTGACATCCGACACATAGCGCCAGGTGCCGTTGATGGAACGGAAGATGGAGAAGGCCTGCACGAGGGTGTGTTCGTTGTCGCGCACCTTGACCGCCGGGAAATGGGTGGTGGCCATGCGCACAGCGGCCGCACGCAGCACGGGGTCAGCAGGGTCGATCAGTGCCCGCAGCCGATCGGCGTCGTGGAACGGACGGGCGCGATCGGCGGCCATCGGAATACCGGCTGCGGTCTCCTGCAAGCGACGCAGCAGATCGGCGTAGGCCTCGTATGCTCTGCCAAAAGGATAGATGCCGGTGACCGTAGTGATCGAGAGCACCAACAAGGCCAGCAACAAGGCCGGGTAGAGCCATGCTCGTAAGCGCCCCACCAGGATGGCGAAGGCCATGAGCACGGCCAGGAAGACCAGCGGCTGATCGATGCGTATGCCGCCGCCCACCGGCACGATCCACTCGGGCACGAAGGCATCGATGATGATGAAGAGCGGAAGGCTGAGCAACAGGGCCACCACGTAGACCACCACCGCGTGCGCCAGGCGGTCCTGCAATCCACGCACTACGGCGGGCTGCTGGACCCTTCCGGACTGATCGTTGGTCGGGGTGGTGGACATGACGGGCTGTGACACTTGCTACGCGAAAGAACGCCTCAGGTTCTCCGTCGGTACACCATCGGACACGATCAACAAAGTTTAACGACCTACTAACCTTCATTCAATATCGACCAAACAACCCAGAACATCGACCAACCTCCACAAAGAAGCCAATGTGGATAGGAAGATCATCGCCGTGACTTGGTGCATGGGGCTTGACGGATAGTTTTGCGGCCCATGATCAAGAACGGAACGCTGTTGGTGGCCTCGCTCCTGCTGTCGGCCTCGGTGCTGGCACAGGTGGTGGATACCGCGGCATACGGCGGGCCGGAAGGGAATGAGATCTATGAGGCCTTGATCGAGAGCTATACGGTGGAGGAAGGTGCCGATGCGCCTGCGCCTGCCATGTTCTCAGACAGGACCTGGGACCTGAACGATTCGCTCACCTTTCTGCCGAGCTACGAGGTGTACCGCACCTGGAACACCGACGCCATCTTCCTGGGCGGCACACAGTCCCACGGCATCACCGACACCCTGCGTCTTCAGCTGGCCCACGAGGACTGCGACCACGCCATGCCATGCCCTGGACACCTCACTTCGGGCTATGGGCCGCGCAAAGGTCGCATGCACTACGGAGTGGACCTGAAACTCGAGACCGGCGACCCGGTGAAGAGCGCCTTTGATGGCATGGTGCGCATCTCCAAGTACAACCGCACCTTCGGTCACGTGGTGGTGGTGCGCCATTACAACGGATTGGAAACGCTCTATGCGCACCTGAGCGAGCGCATGGTGGAACCCGGGCAGGAAGTGCATGCCGGTGATGTGCTTGGCCTGGGTGGCAACACCGGCCGCAGCTACGGAAGTCACCTGCATTTCGAGGTGCGGTTCCTGGAGCAGCCGATCGACCCCAGCCTGGTGTTCGACCTGGAAAAGGGCACGTTGAAGGCCAAGCACTTCGACATCCACAAGGGCACCTTTGCGGCCATTGCAGCGGCCAAGGCAGAGGCTCAGGCGCGCAAGTACCATGTGGTACGGCGCGGTGATACGCTTTCGGCCATCGCCCGGCGCTACGGCACCAGTGTGTCGGCCCTGTGCAAGCTGAACGGCATGAAGCAGAGCGCGATCCTGCCCCTGGGCAAGCGCATCCGCTACCGATAGGCTCCAGCTTCAGAGCCCCGCCAAGCGACGCCCCAAGGTGTCCACCAGGTCTTGGTTGTACAGTGGGGAAAGCAGTAGTACTTCACCGTTCCGCAGGCGCAGGAGCACCAGGTCGTGGCGCGCGTTGGGCATACGATCGATCACCGACCGGCCGATGCCGAGGGTGAACGTAGTGAGGCCGATATCGACCGTGCAGAACCGGGTGGTGCGGGTGGCTAGCGCGCGCCATTCGCGCCAGGAAATGCCTTTGTCCTGGTAGCGCTGCCGCAGGTATTCGCGTGCACCGATGCGATCGATCAGGCTGGCATCGGTGATCTCGGTAATGGCGATCTGGAGGGTCTCCATACCGTTCGTAAGGGTCACGGTCTCCCCTTCGATCCGATAGGTACACGTGCGCGTGCGATCGCGCAACAGCGCCACCGCCAACGCCACCACGCAGAGGATGAGGATGACGATGAGCGGAACGAAGCGCCCGCTGGACATGGCGATGATGATGCCAACAAGCATGGCGAAAGGGGCCACCCACAGCACCATGGCGGTGTTGTGCCACTGTCTTCGCGTGCGGTAACGTGCTTCGCCCATGGACCTCAACAAAAGAGGCGACCCGCAGGTCGCCTCTGGTACCGAAGGCGGGACTCGAACCCGCACAACCTTTCGGTCACACGCCCCTGAAACGTGCGCGTCTACCAATTCCGCCACTTCGGTAAGTGGAACTCCTTCTTCGCAGGGGCCGCAAATATATACACTTGGATCAACTCCAAGCACCGCCGCGATCTTTAACCCTACCAGAAGCACGAAGCCCCCATCCGCCGGACGGCGGACGAGGGCGACGTGACTCTTCAGACTGACCTTTGAACTACTTGGACACCCCTTGTAACGGGGGTGTGACCGCAGGGGTTACAGCACGTCAACAAAAAAGTTCCGGGCACCCTACTTTGGTGGCAGCAACAGCGAGCTT
>JALOLX010000245.1 GCA_025455765.1 Flavobacteriales bacterium
GATCTCGGCGGCCGCGATGATCCGCGGCATGTTGAGGTAGCTCTCCTTGCTGGGTGGTGGACCGATGCATACGGCTTCGTCGGCGAAGCGCACATGCAGGCTCTCGCGGTCGGCGGTGCTGTACACGGCCACGGTCTTGATGCCCATCTCGCGGCAGGTGCGGATCACGCGAAGGGCGATCTCGCCACGGTTGGCTATGAGGATCTTCTTGAACATGCTTCCTTGATTAACCGCAGAGGGCACGGAGGACGCTGAGAATGCCACTGGGGGAGTAGGGCGTTGGATGCGGCTGCAGCCGTTCCCCTTCCGCTGGATGGCGCACGCTTCCTCCGCGTTCTCTGCGCCCTCTGCGGTTCAATGCGCTCAGGAAGGATCCACCAGGAACAACGGCTGGTCGTACTCCACCGGCTTGGCGTCGTCCACCAGCACCTTCACGATCTTGCCGCTTTGAAGAGCTTCATGGCCTCGATGATGCAGATGGTCTTGCCGGGCTTCACCTCGTCGCCCACGTTCACGAACACGGGCTTGCCGGGACCGGCGGCGCGGTAGAAGGTGCCGATCATGGGCGCCTTGATGGTGATGTACTTGGCGTCGGCCGCGGGGGCGGGGGCAGGGGCGGCAGCGGGGGCCGGAGCAGCGGCCGGAGCAGGTGCGGCGGCCACAGGGGCGGGCGCCGCAGCAGGCAGGGCCATGGGCTGCGCGATCACCTGCACCGGGGCTTCCTTCTTGCCCGCCGGGGTCTTGATGGTGATCTTGAAGTCCTTCTGCTCGATCTCCACTTCGCTCACGCCGCTCTTGGCGACGAACTTGATCAGGTCCTGGATCTGGGAAAGGTTCATGTGAATGGTCGCTTGTTGGGGCCCGGACACCGCCGAACGGAGGGCCAAGATAGGCAGGTGATCGATCGCTGGTGCGGTGGTGGTGGCTTGGCCGTTCCACCGGTACTTTTCAGGTGGTGGTGCTCACCCTCCGTACGCCCACTTCACCCAGATCGCACCCCAGGTGAAGCCGCCACCAAAGGCGCTGAGGATGAGGTTGTCGCCCTTCTTCAGGCGGTTCTCCCATTCCCACAGGCAGAGGGGAAGTGTGCCGCTGGTGGTGTTGCCGAACTTCTGGATGTTCACCATCACCTTGCTGTCATCCAAGCCCATGCGGTTGGCCGTGGCATCGATGATGCGCTTGTTGGCCTGGTGTGGCACCAGCCACGCTACATCGTCCGCCGTGAGTCCGTTGCGCTCCATGATCTCGGCGCTCACATCGGCCATGTTGGTCACGGCGAACTTGAACACGGCCTTGCCCTCCTGGTACACATAGTGCTGCCGCGCTTCCACCGTGCGCTCAGTGGCCGGACGCCAACTTCCGCCGGCCTTCTGGTGCAGGTATTGACAGCCGCTGCCGTCGCTGCGCAGGATGCTGTCCATCACGCCGAAGCCCTCTTCATTGGGTTCCAGCAGCACGGCGCCGCAGCCATCGCCGAAGATGATGCACGTGGTGCGGTCCTCGTAGTCGATGATGCTGCTCATCTTGTCGCCGCCCACCACCACCACCTTCTTGTGCTTGCCGCTCTCGATGAACTGGCTGGCCGTGGTGATGCCGTAAAGGAAGCCGCTGCACGCCGCCCCCAGGTCGAAGCCCCACGCGTTCTTCGCGCCGATGGCATCGCAGACGATGTTGGCCGTGGCCGGGAACACCCGGTCGGGCGTGACGGTGCACACGATCATCAGGTCGATCTCCTCCGGACCGATGCCGCGCTTCTTCAACAGGCCGTTCACCGCTTCGATGGCCATGGTGCTGAGGCCCTTGTCCTTGCCCGTAAGGATGCGCCGTTCCTGGATGCCGGTGCGCTCGGTGATCCACGCATCGCTGGTCTCCACCATGGTCTCCAGCACTTGGTTGGTGAGGCGGAACTCCGGCAGGTAACCGTTCACGGCGGTGATGGCGGCGCGCATCTTCATGGCTCTTCGCGGTGCGTTGATGGGGCGCTCCGGAATGGAAGCGCCCGCTGGGGTACCAAGGTATCGATCTGTGGCATCCGCAGCGTGGCCCCGGTCATACCAAGGCTTCGCGGATGCGCTCGTTGAGCTTGCTGAGCACCACTTCGCGGGCGGCCAGCACCATGCTCTTGATGGCCACTTCGTTGCTGATGCCGTGGCCGATGATGACGTTGCCGTTCACCCCCAGCACAGGCAGGCCACCATAGTTCTCATAGTTGAAGCGCTGCAGGAACGGATCCTTCACGCCGTGGTCCTCCAACAGGTCGTGGAAGCCTTCAATGACCTTGAGCACCACGTTGCCCGTGAAGCCGTCGCAGACCATCACATCGGCCTTGTCATTGAACAGGTCGCGGCCTTCGATGTTGCCCACGAAGGTGTACTGCTGCTGTTCGCGCATCAGCTCGTGCGTGGCCTGGCGCAACAGGTCGCCCTTCTTCTCCTCCTCACCGATGTTGAGCAGACCCACCTTGGGCGCCGGGTGGTGGTAGACGTGCTGTGCGAGCAGCGAGCCCAGCAACCCGAACTGGGCCAACACGTCGGACTTGCAGTCGGCGTTGGCACCCACATCGAGGAGCACACCCAAGCCACCTTTTTCTTTCGGTACCAAGGTGGGGATGCAGGGCCGCAGCACGCCCGGGATGGGCTTGATGATGAACACGCTCCCCACGAGCATCGCGCCGGTGTTGCCTGTGCTGGCGAAGGCATCGATGCGACCTTCCTTCAACAGGTGGAAGCCAATGCTGATGCTGCTCTTCGGCTTGGCCTGCAGGGCCTTGGTGGGGTTGTCGTGCATGGTGATATCGTCCATACTGGGGACGATATCGAAGGCGGCAGCGTCGGCGCCTTCAGCCTGCAGACCGGCCGCAATGGCCGCTGCATCGCCGATGAGCACCAAGCGCACCTCGGGCGGTAGTTCGCGCGCAGCCATGACCGCGCCCTTGATGGGCACGGCGGGGCCGTGGTCGCTACCCATGATGTCCAGTCCGATCCTCATGCGTGGATGCGGTAGGGCAGGGGGTGCGTTCGCTTACTCAGCGTTGGTGGAGACCAACAGGCGACCGTTGTAGTACAGGTCGTCGCCGACCTTGTACGCACGGTGGCGCAGGTGGGTGGTGCCCGTCACGGTGTCCACGGTGATCGTGGGTACGCCGGCCTTCTTGGTGCTGCGGCGGCTGGCGGTGCGGGTCTTGGAGAATCGGCGCTTCGGGTTTGGCATGGTACTGCGTGCTTAGGAGTTGCGCTCCTTGTTCTGAAGTTCTTTCAATACGGCCCAACGGGGGTCGGGCGTAGGCTCATGGTCAAGGCTCAGCGCCTGCAAGGCACGCTCCACCTCGGGGTCGCATTGACCCTCGGGATGTACGTGACGGATGGGCAGGGCCAGCCGGATGCATTCGTAGAAGTAGTGCGTCAGGTTCACACTGTGGGCGCTGGCGTCCAAGGTCACCAGCTCTTCATCCTCATGGTCGTCCTCGCCGGTGAGGCGGAAGATCTGCCGCTGCTCACCGTCCACAGGCTGCTGCATCGGTGTGTTGCACCGGTCGCACCGCACGTCCACCGCGCCCTCCGCATGCATGCTCACCACCAACAAGGTGGTGCTTTTGTCCAAGCGCACCTGCATCTGCACCGCACCACCTTCCAACTCCTCTTCACCAGTGGCCGCAAAGAAGTCGGCACCCAGCATGAAGTCGAAGTCATGCGTGCCATCCTTCAGCCCAGAGAAGGCGATGGTATGTTCGGCGAGCGCTTCCACGGCAGTTGTGCTTCCGTCAAACGGACCGCAAATGTAGGGGTTTGAACGATCCCCGTAGCCGTTGGATCAATGGCTGGCCCGCCGGGCGCTCCCCGATCAGGGTTTGGCGCGCTCTTTTTCCCGCTTCTGAGGTTGCAACGGGTTGGCGGTCAG
>JALOLX010000246.1 GCA_025455765.1 Flavobacteriales bacterium
CTGGAGATCTTCCCCGGCATGCCGCACACCACCTGGTTCGCGGACATCGGCGCCAACATGGGCGTGGTGGCCAACGCCATCGGTCGCAAGGCGGTGGTGAGCGACCTGCAACGGGTGCTGCTGGTGGATCGGCTGCGTGATCCGGGCAAGATCCGCGAGTTCGCACCGCCACATGTAGAAGCTACCGGTCACACGGAACTCATCGCCGGTGTACCATGCACGCAATACGACCTCATTGAAGGGCGTGACACCATGGACCTGTGGACCGCTGACATCGCGCCATCCCCGTTCGCCGATGGTCCAGCATGGATCCCGCTGAACGAAGGACCGCTGCAGGCCTTCCGGTTCCTCTGGAAGTTCGGTGACCGCGTAGTCTTCCGCTTCCAACTGGCGCCACTGCTCACCCTGGAACTGCTCGAATACCAGCCGGGTGCGGCGGCCCCACCGACCATCGACCTCAGCAACTATGAGGTGATCCCCATCATTGCCCTCAGCTCACCGGACGGTCGTCCTTGAAGCGATCCTCTAACTTCGCAACACCACATCCATCATCACCATGAAAAGGCTCTTCCTCCCCCTGCTCGCCCTCCTCGCCACTGTGAACCTTCCTGCGCAAAGCATGGAAGAGCTGATGAAGAAGGCCATGGAACAGCAAGGTGGCCAGAACAAGGTCACGGTGGAGGAGAACACCGATCCCTTCACGCCGCTCACCTTCACCGGTAGCTACAGAATGGAAGTACACAACTTCAAGAACGGTAAGGAAGAGAAGGACAGTCCGATGAACCTGGTGATGGCCTTCAGGTCCGATGGCATGGCCATGGTGCCGAACACCGGGACCAAGGAGGAGACGCGCATGGTGTTCGACCTGAAGGGAAAATTGATGTACACGCTGATCACCGACGACCAGGGCCAGCGCACCGGTATCAAAATGAAAATGATGAAGGTGAACGTGGAAGGCACCGATGACGGGCCTGCGGGCGACACCAAGGTGACGCGCACCAACGAGACCAAGGTGATCGAGGGCCGCACCTGCCGCAAATACACGTACAGCGACAGCGAAGGCAGCGGCGAAGCCTGGGTCGCGGAGGACCTGAAGTGGGACATGATGGCGGTGATGAAGCAGATGATGGGCGGCAAGGGTGCGGAAGGATGGCAGCAGAGCGGCATGGACGGCCTGATGATGGAGAACACCTGGACCAGCGCCGACGGCAAGGAGAAGGTGGTGATGTACACCCGCGATGTCGTGCAGGGCAAGGTGAACGAGGCCTTGTTCTCCACGGCCGGTTACGAGATCCAGGACATGAGCGCCTTCCCGATGTTCGGGCAATGAGCATCGACGTTCCGGTCTGGGCCATTGTGGCGGGCGGTGTGGGGCAGATCTTCACTGCGCTCGTCTATCCGTACATCCGCCACCGTGTGTTCGACTGGTACACCGATGTGCGCAAGCTGAAGCCCTTGAACCAGGAGATCGCCAAGACCTATGGGCGCTACATCGTGGGCTTGAACTTCGCGTTCGGCCTCATCGCCATCCTGCTACCGGAAGACCTGAAGAACGGCACCACGCTGGCCACGGCCTTGACCGGTCTGATCGCTGCGTATTGGGTGGGCAAAGTGGCCACGCAGTTCGCCTACTACCCGATGTACACCATTCCGCCGGGCGCGGTGTTCAAGTGGGGCGGCTACGGCATGAACCTGCTGTTCGGCTTCTTCGCGGTGTTGTATTCGGCCTTGCTCCTCTCGAACGTGAGCCAACTGCTCCCATGACGGTCGTGCGGAAGCCCACCAAGCTGGATGCCTTGGAGCGCGTGGAGGTGACGAGCCGCAAGCAACTACGCACGTGGCTGGCCCGGCACCACACCCGGACGGAAGGGATCTGGTTAGTGCATTGGAAGAAGGCGACGCCAGCGAAATACATTGGCTACGACGCGATCGTTGAAGAGGCGCTCTGTCAAGGTTGGATAGACAGCCTGCCGCGCAAGTTGGACGATGAGCGGACCATGATCTATTTGAGCCCGCGCAAACCGAAAAGCGTGTGGAGCAAGGTGAATAAGGAGCGGGTGGAACGGCTGATGGCAGCAAGGTTGATGCAGCCTGCGGGGCTGGCCGCCATTGAACGCGCGAAGGCGAACGGATCCTGGTCCTCATTGGATGAAGTGGAAGCCTTTCAGATCCCGCTGGACCTCGCCCATGCGTTGGCAGAGGTGCCAGAGGCGAAACGCCAATTCGAAGCCTACCCGGGAAGTGTACGGAAGGCTGTATTACAACAGCTGGCCAGTGCACGAACGGAAGCCACCCGAACCAAGCGCATCGCCAGCGTTGTCCAATGCGCGTCCCAAGGCCTGCGGCCAGGCAGTTCCTGATCCGTGAAGACCCGTGATCTCAAAGCCTTGTTGGACGCGGCGTACGAACGTCATGCGCAGCCCCACTTCAGCGCGGACGATCCGATCCAGCTGCCCCGTGCCTTCGCGCAGCGCCACGATGCCGAAGTGATCGGCTTCCTCACAGCCACCATCGCTTGGGGCCAGCGGAAGACCATCATCACCAATGCCTGGAAGCTCGCCCGCTTGATGGATGAGGCGCCGCACGCCTTCGTGATGAACGCCTCCCCGACCGAACTGCGGCGCTTGGAAGGCTTCGTACACCGCACCTTCAACAGTACCGATCTGCTGCACTTCGTGAAGGGCTTGCGGCATGTGTACACCACCTATGGCGGCTTGGAGGACGCCTTCCTGGAAGAGGGACGCCCTGGACCGATGGACCAGGCCATCCACCGCTTCAAACAGCGCTTCTTCGAACCGCGCCACCAGCAGCGCACCCAGAAGCACGTGGCCGACCCGGTGAAAGGCAGCAACGCCAAGCGCATCAACATGTACCTGCGGTGGATGGTGCGACCGAACGACCGCGGCGTGGACCTGGGCCTGTGGACCCGCATCACCCCGGCCGACCTCATGGTGCCGCTGGATGTACACACGGGTCGCGTGGGCCGCGAACTCGGTCTCTTGAAGCGCACGCAGGACGATTGGAAGGCGGTGGAAGAACTCACGGCCGCACTGCGACGCTTCGACCCGAAGGACCCGGTGAAGTACGACATCGCCTTGTTCGGCATCGGTGTGAAGAAGGAGGGATGAAGCGGTGCTGAGCGGTCGCTGCCTGGCCCATTCCTGCACGTCCCTGAGCCACGACAGGAGCGCTATCTTCGCACCCGATGTCCTTCGCGAACCCGGCATTCCTGTGGGCCTTGAGCGCCCTGGCGATCCCGGTGCTCATCCACTTGTTCCAGCTCCGCCGGTTCAAGCGCATCGACTTCCCCAACGTACACCTGCTTGCCGAGGTCACCCAGCAGACCCGTGCGCGGCGCAAGGTGCAGCACTGGCTGGTGTTGCTGGCGCGACTGCTCGCCCTGGCCTGTCTGGTGCTGGCCTTCGCTCGTCCGTACTTCCAGAGCAGCTCCAGCGTGTCCGGTGA
>JALOLX010000247.1 GCA_025455765.1 Flavobacteriales bacterium
ACCGGCATGCCCGCCGCGGCCCGGGCCTCTCACGGCTTCCGCGTCAAGCCCAACCCCACCCCCGGCCGCATCACCGTAGACCTGCCCGATCCCCTGCAACGCGACAGCTTCTACTCCGTCTTCGACGCCACCGGCCGCCTGCTCTACGAGCGGCCCCTCCCCCCCGGCACCACCACCACCGACATCGACCTCAGCCGCTTCGGCACCGGCACCTACCTCCTACGCATCACTGATCCGGAAGGGCAGCGGAACGAACGGGTGGTGGTGGAGTGAGGGGGTGTTCCCAGGCTTTTGTTCTGTATCTTCGAGTGAATGAATGCGCACGGCATCCTTTCCCTTTCACCACTGGCCTCGGGGCGTATACGCTCTTCAGATCCGCCTTGGAACAAAGGTATCCACCCATAAATTCGTACTCCAATGAAACCCATCACATGGGCTCTCGCCGCTTTGGTCTGCAATCCTGTTATGAGCCAATCGACGTTCATGAAATACCACTATCCTTATGGATTTTCTAATCGAACATCAATACGGCCCGACGGGTCTATCGTCAGTGTATCTGACCATGCTGATGGAGAGATCGCTGCACATATGTTGGAATGGACATCCTATGGCGATCTGATCTGTGAAAAGCGCATAGCATTCGGAGAATTAACGAATCAAGCAGATCACATAATTCTCAGTAATTCTGATCTTCTATTCATTGGTCGATACACACCTGATGGATGTTCTGATCCATTGTGCGATAAAACTGCGATCGGTAGAGCGTCTTCCTGTTCCTCGGATATTTCATGGAGCTGGTATGAGCCTGAGGGTGAAGAGTCTATCGGTGACGAGCCTGGCGCTTTTCGTGTACAGGAACGCAGTAATGGAACAATACTATTAGGCGGGTATCGCGTACTTATGCTCATCGACCAGAATGCTGAAGTCGTTTGGGCCCATCATTACAATAAAGGCATCGTAGAGTTCATTGACAGCTTCCCGAACGGAGACATTCTTCTGGGTGTTGATGTTACTGTGGGAGGTCCCGCTCTACCGCCTGAGAGCATCGGAGCCGGCTTGGTCCGAATGACAGCCGACGGCAATGTGATCTGGGCGCGCTCGTACTTCAGACCACGTGGTCGTATGCTGGCAGGTGCCGCACTAGCTGATGGTACCGTGATCGCCACTGGTCTGATCCCCACTCCAGGTGGCCTCGAAGATGCTGGCCAACTGTTCGCCCTGCATGTGGATGGCAACGGTGAGGTACTCTGGTGTCGCGGATTTCAACCCAATGGGTGGTACGGTGAACGCATTGTAAATTTGATCAAGACCGCAGAGGACCAATTCGTGATCGGTGCCTCTCAGCAGGACGTCACCATCGGCAGCATGCTGTCGCTGATCAAATTCAACTTGGGCGGCGATACGTTATGGACCCGCAACATCGGATCCCTGGGCCGCTACTATGAAATGCACGATCTGGAAAAAGCGCCCGATGGAGGCCTCGTAATGTCCGGAATATGCTGGCAAGTAGGTGGCTTCGTGATCAAAGCCGACTCCATGGGCCGTGTTTTCTGCGCTGAACACGAACGTAGCCTGCCCCCTACGCTAGTAGAGTTGTTCCCGGTAGATAGCTCGTTCACGCTCACCTACACCACCAACGTGGTACGTCACACCTTCAACGCAGCCGTGGCGCCCAACGGGTCGCTTGAGCTGATCGAGGGTTGTACGGTGACCGGCATGCCCAGTATCGAAGAACTCATCGGTCGGATGCGCATCAAGCCCAACCCCACCCCCGGCCGCATCACCGTAGAGCTGCCCACGCCCCTACTCCCTGAGAGCTTCTACTCCGTCTTCGACGCCACCGGCCGCCTGCTCTACGAGCGGCCCCTCCCCCCCGGCACCACCACTACCGACATCGACCTCAGCCGCTTCGGCACCGGCACCTACCTCCTGCGCATCACCGACCCGGAAGGGCAGCGGAATGAGCGGGTGGTGGTGGAGTGAGGGGGGACGTATCACCCCCGCCCGATCACCCTTCCCGGGTTGCCCACCACCACGCAGTTGGCGGGCACGTCCTTGAACACCACAGCACCGGCCCCCACGAGCACGTCGTTGCCGATGGTGATGGGGCCGATGATCACGGCGTTGGCACCGATGTCCACGCGGTCGCCGAAGATGGGGGCACGGCTGTAGGTGCCGTCCTTCAACCGCTTGTTGCCGATGGTGGTGCTGTTCCGCACGGTGCAGTTGGCGCCGAAGATGGTACCATCATTAATGATGAGCGCCTGTCCGTGATCGATGCGGAAGCCGGGCCCCAGGCGCGTCTTCCACGGCAGTTCGATGCACAGGAACCACTCCACGGTGATGCGGTACCACACGAAATACCAGATGAAGAGCAGGAACACCACCTTGTTCTGCCGCAGCAGGTGAGCGATGCGGAAGAGCAGCATCACCAGCTTGCCCTTGGGGTTGGCCCGGTTGGCGCTCCAGTCCTGAAAGATGTTCCACACGCTGGCTGTCATCGTCTGCCGCTGGTCAAAGGTGCCACGAATTGATTGAACTGCAGCTTCAGGAATTGCGGCACGTACAGCGCGGTGCGGGTGAGCTGGCCGATGAAGGTGCCCAAGGCGCCCAGGCCCAGGTCATGGCTTACGCGGCGGCCCTCGCTGAGCACCCGCTTCAACGGGATGGTCATGCTGGCCCCGCCTGCCGTGAAATTGGCGAGCACCACGGGCAGGTAGAGGAACTGGCGCGGATCGTGCAGCCAGGCCGCGAGGGTCCACTTGTGATCGCCGCTTACGCGCAGGGTGGCATCGAAGGGCCGGCCCTGGTAGTAGCTGCGGCGCACGAAGAAGGTGGGATGGTTGAGCACCATTTCCCAATACTTCAGCAGAAAGCCGCTCTGCCGGGCATGCTTCACCTTGCGGTGGCCGTTGGGGTAATGGATCCAGATGTCGCCGTGTACGATGTTGATGGACGCGCGGTCCTTCACGGCCTCCACCACGCGGGCCACGGTGTCGGGTTCGTACCAGTCGTCGGCATTGATCAGCGCCACCCATTGACCAGTGGCCAGCGCCACGCCCTTGTTCATGGCATCGTAGATCCCCTTGTCGCGCTCGCTCACCCACAGGTCCAGGCGGTCGTCGTAGCGGCGGATCAGGTCGAGGGTGCCATCGTTGCTTCCGCCGTCCACCAGGATGTACTCGATGTTGGGGTAGGTCTGCCCCAGCACGCTCTGGATGGTGCGTTCGAGGGTGGCGGCCCCGTTGTATACCACGGTGATGATGCTCACCAGCGGCTGGTCCGGTCGATCGGTGCGATGGAGGCCCTGTTCACGGCGTCCTCCGCGTAGCTGTGATGCACTCATGATGGCGGTCTGCAAGGGCCGTTATACGGTGGTCGGCTGGGAAAGGATAGCCTTGGCCACGCACAAAGGAACGAAGCGGCCGGGGTCGCTGTAACTTTCCCTCGATGAGCCCGTCCTACCCCTGGACAGCGGACCCTCGCCGATGACCGCCAACGACTACAACCACGCTGTGGACCAGCATGCCGACGGCCTGTACCGGTTCGCCCTGAAGCATCTGCGCGATGTGGACCGGGCGAAGGACGTGGTGCAGGAGAGCTTCGCGCGGCTGTGGGCCAAGGTGGACCAGGTGGAGGCGGCCAAGGCCAAGAGCTACCTGTTCACCACGGCGCACCACGTGATGGTGGATGAAGTGCGCAAGGATGGCCGCAGCACCCGCATGGAAGAGCACCACACCCGCCTGCAGCACACCAGCCAGCAGCCGCCCGACCTGAAGGAGGTGCTGGACGCTGCCCTGGCCACCCTGCCCGCCATCCAGCGCAGTGTGGTGCTGCTGCGCGATCTGGAGGGCTACAGCTACGAAGAGATCGCCGAGCTCACCGGCCTGAACCTGGCGCAGGTGAAGGTGTACATCTATCGCGGACGCACGGCGTTGAAGGACCACATCGGCCAACTGGACCTGGTAGTGTGAAGGAGCGCATCGACCATAGCAATTACGAAGCCTGGCTGCTGGACCGGCTGGAGGGGCGCCTGAGCGATGCGCAGGAGCGTGCCCTTACCGCGTTCCTTGCCCTGCACCCTGAGCTGGATCCCGATGGTGAGGAGCTACCGTCGGTGGCGCGTGGTAACGCGGGTCTGCTGAACGATGAACGTACTTCGCTGAAGCGCCACCTACCCCCCCAGGGCCTGCCCACGCGAGCCACCTTGGATGACTTCCTGATCGCGCGTGGTGAAGGGGACCTGAACGAGGAGCAGGAACGAGCCGTGCAGGTCTTGTTGAACGAGCTGCCCGATGGTGAGCGGCGCGCCCGCGTGTTCGCTGCGGCCCGGATCACGGCCGACACGGTGCGGTATGAAGATCATGGTACACTCGTGCGTGCCTTGCCGCCCGTGGGCCTACCCACCGCACAGACCCTCGGCGACTTCCTGATCGCGCAGCATGAAGGTGACCTGGATGCCACACAGCGCAACGCCTTGGAACAGCTGCTCGCCACCGATGCCAGCGCTCGGCGGGAGCAAGCTCTGATCATCCGGGCCCGCATCCCCGCAACACCCGTGGTGTATCCGCACAAGTCCGCATTGAAGCGCGGTGCGGTGGTGATCCCGCTGTTCGCACGCACATCTGTACGGTGGGCTGCAGCGGCCTCCATCGCTGTGCTCCTGGGCCTTGGCCTGTGGGCGTTGCAGGGCGCGGGCACCGCAGAGAACGAACAACAGCTGGCCAAGGTGGAGGCCCCTACGGCCAAAGGCACCAGCGAAGGCAATGCGGTCATTGCTCAGCAGACACTCCCTTCAACCACCGAAGCAGCTGGCATCACCACGAACAGCGCACCACAGCCCGTGGCGGATCCTACGCAACGGGTACCCCGCGGCACAGCGGTCACCTCCGCTACGCCCGGAGCGGAACTGGTCGCCACGCGCGATGATGTGGAACCACCGTTGGAACCGCAGCAGGAGCCGACGCCGCAGGAAGCACCGGTACCCGTCGTATACGACGCACCTGAGCCGACCTATGCCGACGCGCAGACACCGGAGAACGCACCCACAGAGGCACCCTCCTCGAACGCAGGATCGGCGATGGCAGCTGTGGGAGCCACGGCCTCGGCCGAAGCGGTGACGGTGCGCGGTCTGTTGACGCGGGCTTTCCGGCGAACGGTGTTGGAGCAACCTGATGCCGGGGCCGAGCCCTTGAGCGGCGACGATGCCCTGGCCGCAGTGGATGCGGGCTTGCGTGCGGTGGCGGGTGAGCGCGCAGGTCTGCGTACCGAGCGGAACACCGATGGCGGCCAGCGGCGGTTCGATCTGCGGCTGGGCAGCGGCTTCAGCATCAGCGGCACGCGTTGACCGAAC
>JALOLX010000248.1 GCA_025455765.1 Flavobacteriales bacterium
TTCATCGTTCATGGCCATGCGCTTGAAGGTCTCGCGCACGTCCTTGCCGCTCGCCACGGGATCGGGGTTGCCGTCGGGGCCCTGCGGGTTCACGTAGATGAGACCCATCTGCACGGCTGCTAGCGGGTTCTCTAGGTTGCGGTCACCGCTGTAGCGGCTGTTGGGCTTGTCGCTGGTGGCGAGCCATTCGCCCTCGCTGCCCCAGTAGATGTCCTCCTCCGGCGAGAAGATGTCCTCGCGACCACCGCCGAAGCCGAATGTCTTGAAGCCCATGCTCTCCATGGCCACGTTGCCAGCCAACACCAGGAGGTCGGCCCAGCTGAGGCTGTTGCCGTATTTCTGCTTGATGGGCCACAGCAGGCGGCGCGCCTTGTCGAGGTTGCCGTTGTCGGGCCAGCTGTTCAGCGGAGCGAAGCGCTGGTTGCCATTGCCGGCGCCACCACGTCCATCGGCGGTGCGATAGGTACCGGCGGCGTGCCAGGTCATGCGGATCATGAAGCCGCCGTAATGGCCCCAGTCGGCCGGCCACCATTCCTGCGAGTCGGTCATCAGGGTGGTGAGGTCGGCCTTCACGGCCTTCAGGTCAAGCTTGCTGAAGGCCTCGCGGTAGTTGAAGTCCGGATCCAGCGGGTTGCTCACCTGCTGGTGCTGGTGCAGGATGCTCAGGTCGAGCTGCTCGGGCCACCAGTCCTTGTTGCGACGGCCGCGACCGGCCACAGGAAGGGCTTGCGCGCCGTGCATCACAGGACACTTTCCGGTGGACTGCGGGGTGACACCCTCGAGCGGGGCGCCTTTGGTATGATCGTGTGCCATGGGCGATGAGTGCGTTGTTGCCTACAAACGTAGCTACCCTGATGCGAAGCGCACCTATCCACCGATAGCTTGCGTCTATCACTTGCGCCCATTAACGCTGAATGGACCAATCGCTATAGCGCAGATCGAATTGCACGATCTCTCGCTTGGCAAATGGAATATCCCAATCACCCGCATAGACCACTGACACTGGGACCACCTGCCCTTCCAACAGCCGGTTCTCCACAGCGATACGGATATCGAAGTCAAGGACAAGCGAACGGTGTGCGATGCGATAGGTGCGCGCCACTACCAGCCCGCTCTCCTGATCGAACCACGTGTCCATCTCTTTGATCACGGTGTCATCGGGATCGCTCTCCGGCAACGCATCCGAACTGAACACCCAACACGAGCGTCCGTTCCGTTCATCGCTCCAGATGCGGTGGGTGTAGTAGGGCGCCATGGATGCGTCGTACAACGCCAGCTTGTCACCTATGAACGGCACGCTCGCGATCTCCGACCCGGGATCGAACATGAACTTCTTCAGTTCACTCTTGTACCGCTCGATGCGCCCCCCTCGCTCCAGCTCCAGCTTGCGACCGGCCACCGTATTGTCCGCCTTGTACGTGCCCTTGGGAAAGAACACTTCTTCGTACATCTCTGCGGTGAGGTACCGATGCTCCCCCTTGCGGTCGCGCAACCGGCCTGATTCCCGTACGCTGTCCAACACCAAAGCGGCCTGGGCACCGCTCCGGACCAGCCGCCCACGGACGAAGGATCGTGCCAGTTCGCGCTCCTCCTTGCCACGCACGGCCAGGTGGCTCACCACTTGATGCGGATGGAACCGTGTATTCAGGAAGGCTTTGTGGAAGCTGGTATCGGTGCGCACCTGCTGCACGAACGTGGGCACATCGAACCCCTCGGACTGCGCACGGATCACCACCTCGTCAAGCGTGATGTGGCCAATGAGCGTATCGGGCTGAGCGGAAGCCTCCAGCACTATCGCCCAGATGGCAACGAGCCAGACACAGCGCAGCAGCAGGCGCTCAACGCCGACGCGTCGGACCCAGGCTGGTGTAGAGCTCATACTTCTTCTTCACGTAGAGGAGGAACTCGTACTGTGTCAGTCCTTTGATCACCGCATCAGGGACAGCGCAGAAGTCGATGAAATCATCGAAGGCCTCATCGTTCAGGTTGATGATGTCGTACTCCACGTATTTCTGCAATAGTTCCTTGAGCAGTTCGCGCTTTCGGTCCTCGTTCTCCAACTGGGCCACCAACCGCTTGCTACGCTCGCGCCGACTGAATTCCTGATAGAGGAACGTAATGGGACTTTGGAGCGCATCCACCTGACTGATGCGGTAGTCGCTCTCGCGATAGCCCAGCTTTTCAATGTCCTTCTGGATCTGTTGCAAGGTGCGTTCACTGAGGATCTCCACTTCACGCAGTTGCACCTGTAGGGGCTTCAACACCACCGTTACGCGGTAGCTCGGCGCGGGCACACTGTCCCGCATGGTGATGACACTGGTGGCATGGCCAACCGAGCCGATCAACAGGGTATCGGTCCGCAAGGCCCGTACGGTGAACGTGCCATCGCCATTGCCGAACGTGCCGCTGCGGCTGCGCTTGTTCACGATCATCAGATCGTAGTATGCGCGTTCCTGCAAGGGCGATACCACCCTGCCGTGGATGGTGACCTCCTCCTGGGCATGGCTGTAGGATGCAGCCATCAGGACCGCGAAGAGGAGCAGGAGGCGTCGCATGGGCGGAGCAAAAGTACCGGCCATGACTTCAAGATCCGTTCCACAGCACCCAAGGAATGTAAAAAGGGCCCGCCCCTTCACGGAACGGACCCTCTTCGATAAGGCCTGTGCATCTGTAAGCCGGGTCCTGTATCCACCTTGCGGTGGACCTCCATCATCTATCTGGCCGACGCGTCACCACGTCGATCTAGCGACCTACCCTCCGACCCCCTCTTGCTTCGGGGGGACGGGCGTTCCCTGTCCCTGCATTTCGGGACGGCCGGTATACATGGTCTTTCAGCGCGTGGGGTTTACCAAGCTGCCGTGCTCACACACGGCACTGGTGAGCTCTTACCTCACCTTTTCACCCTTACCGCCACCTTGCGGTGGCTCGGCGGTCTCCCTTTCTGCGGCACTTTCCGTAGCCGTACCGTTCCCAGTACGACCCCTTCCCGTTAGGAAGCACGCTGCCCTTTGCTGCCCGGACTTTCCTCCCCCCGCCAAAAGCGGAGAGCGATGGAGCGATGCACAGGATGTCAATGAACCTCATTCCTGCCGCTGCCTCAGGCCCTGCGGTGGATGATCACTTCCGTGGCGCCAACGCCGTAGCGGCGCATATCGGCGTCGTGGAACTGCACCGTGTCGTAGTACTGCAACAAGCGGCGTACTTCTTCGCGCAGTACGCCCTCCCCCACCCCGTGTATCACGATGAGCTTGCGCTTGCCATTGCGGATCGCGCTTTCCAGCGCACGCTCGAAGTACCGCAATTGGAACTCCAACTTCTCGCCATCGCTCAGCATCCGTTCATCGTCCACTAGCTCGTGCAGGTGAAGGTCCACCTCAGCGATGCCCTGGTCCTCGGGTTTCTTCGGCGTCTTGCCTGGACGTGTGGCACGCTGCTTGCGACG
>JALOLX010000249.1 GCA_025455765.1 Flavobacteriales bacterium
CCCATGTCGTTGACGAACAGCAGCTCGAACTTGCCGGCCACCTTCACGATGCCCGGGATGATCACCGCCTGGATGGCACCAAGGATGACCGCCGACACCACGAAGGTCATCACCACCCCCTTCAGACTGGGCGTGTACCGCTTGAAGTAGTAGACGAAGGCGATGGCGGGGATGCACAGCAGGTTCAGCAAGTGGACCCCGATGCTGAGGCCCATGAGGTAGGCGATGAGGATGAGCCAGCGGGTGCTGTGTGGCTGGTCGGCCTCGCTTTCCCACTTGAGGATGGCCCAGAACACCACGGCCGTGAAGAAGGAGGAGAGGGCGTACACCTCACCTTCCACTGCGCTGAACCAGAAGCTGTCGCTCCAGGTGTAGGCGAGGGCACCCACCACTCCGCTGCCCAGCACGGCGATCGTGCCGCCCAGGTCGATCTCGCCCGAGCGTGTGGCCAGCTTGTAGGCCATGTGCGTGATGCTCCAGAAGAGGAAGAGGATGGTGAAGGCACTGGCCAGGGCGCTCAGCACGTTCACCGCCATGGGCACGTTCTCCGGACCAACGAAGGCGCTGGCCACCCGTGCCAGGATCATGAACAGGGGCGCGCCGGGGGGGTGGCCCACCTCCAGCTTGTAGGCCGTGGCGATGAATTCTCCGCAGTCCCAGAAGCTGCTGGTGGGCTCGATGGTGGCGATGTACGTCCAGGCGGCGACCAGGAACACGAGCCAGCCGGTAATGATGTTGAGCTTCTTGAAGTTCATGCGCTCCGGTGTAAGGGAACGGGGCCTTGGCAAAGCGCCTCCCCGGGGTCCTCGGGTGGCGAAAATACCAAAGTCCACACGGGTGGCTCTTGGTAGTTCGTTTATCTTTCTAAATTTGCAGCGCTTTTGGCCGGCGGGGGTGCCCCACCGTCTCCGGCCAAAGTCCTCCGAAAGGTGGACAGTGGCACCTGCGATGGCCGATGGTGTAACTGGCAACACGTCTGGTTTTGGTTCAGAAGAGTCCAGGTTCGAGCCCTGGTCGGCCAACTCGGAGTAAGTGAGACCCCGCCCCCAAAGCGGGGTCTCGCCATTTTGGTGGTCGCCGAACAGGGCGAGAAGTTCATCCTGAGCGGTGTGCACAGCGAACACCGTCGAAGGAAGCCCTGGTCGGCCAACTCGGAGGATGTGAGACCCCGCCCCCAAAGCGGGGTCTCGCCATTTTAGTGGTCGCCGAACAGGGCGAGAAGTTCATCCTGAGCGGTGTGCGCAGCGAACACCGTCGAAGGAAGCCCTGGTCGGCCAACTCGGAGGATGTGAGACCCCGCCCATAAAGCGGGGTCTCGCCATTTTGGTGGTCGCCGAACAGGGCGAGAAGTTCATCCTGAGCGGTGTGCGCAGCGGTCTTAAGCGCGGCGGTCGGCTGCAGGGTCCTGACCCAACAGGTCCTTCATCGTTCCGTACAGCCGTGGGTCAGCCTCCCGGAACTGTGCGGCCTGCTCGAAGAAGTACTCCACCGCCACCGCGAAGAATTCCACCTGGTTGGTGCCCGCATATTCCCGGAACAACGTGCTGTTCCCCGCCCGTATCCGTTCGATCTCCGCATCGGCCTGGTCGATCCAGTCCTGCAGGCGCTCGGGATGCAACAAGGTGCCTTCTTCAGCCTGTGCCTTGTGCTCGAACCATAAGGCATGCGCCAGTTCATGAAGGCCCACATTGCGCCCGTCGCTGGGGTTGGCGTAGCCCCGCACATGGTCGCCCCAGCTGATGATGATCAGACCCTCGCTGGGACGGACCTCTCCCTGATGCATCCGACCGCTCCGTCCCGAGCGGTAGGTATCGCGGAACAGCATGACCGTGTGGAAGTGTGTGAACCGGAACTGCTTCAAACCGTGCAACAACTGCGCTGCTGTACCTGCGATCAGCACTTTCATCTCGTCCACCACACTGATGCCCGCACCGCGCCATTGCATGTGGTCCAGGAAATGTGCTGCGATATGCTCGTACCGTGTGCGTGCCTCCCCCGTTAAGGTCCGATAGAAGAGACCATATTGCTCCAGGACCTGGCGCTGGCTGCGCGTAAGCCCTGGAGTGCCGCGTAGGTAACCCGCCCAGCGCGCGGCGATCAGCACGACAAGCGCCATGGCACCAACAAGGAATAAGATGGCGATCAGCATGGCGGTGGTCGAACGGCGGCGGAAGGTACCGCAGCGCAGGTGAAGGATGAACCGATATCTTCCCGGCCCAAAGCCCTCACATGGAACTCCTTACCCCACGCAAGCGCCTCGCCTTTACCGGACAAGGTGGTGACCTGTTCGCGGTGCTCATCGTCAACTGGCTACTCACCTTCATCACCCTGGGACTCTACTATCCGTGGGCCAAAGCGCGCAGGTTGCAGTACATGTACGAGCATTCCGAGCTCGATTCCCACCCGTTCCATTTCCATGGTACCGGTAAGGAGATGTTCAAGGGCTTTATCAAGGCGGTGGGCCTGTTCGTGGTGATCTACGGCGTGTTCTTCGGACTGATGATGACCCAGGAGGTGTGGGCCATGGTCACCGGCTACCTCTTCTTCATGGCAGCCTTCATCGGACTTATCCCGTTGGTGATACACGGTAGCTACCGCTACCGCATGAGCCGCAGCAGCTGGCGTGGCATCCATTTCGGGTATCGGGGTAACCTCAAGGAGCTCTATGCCATCTGCATCCGCGATGGACTGCTCACCCTCATCACCGTCGGCATCTACGGTGCCTGGTTCCAAATGAACCTGCGCAATTATGTGATCAGCAACATCCGCTTCGGGAACTCGCAATTCGCCTACAAAGGGGATGGCCTGGATTTCTTCCTGATGAACCTGAAAGGCTACATCCTTTCGATCTTCACCTTGGGCATCTATAGCTTTTGGTGGCAGCGCGACATCTTCGCCTACTACATCAACAACCTCTCCTGGAACTTCTCCGATGGCCGTCGCATCCAGTTCAAGAGCACAGCCACCGGAGGCGGCTTCTTCGAATTGATCATCGTCAACTTCTTCCTGGTGGTGGTCACCTTCGGCATCGGACTGGCCTGGGCCCATGTGCGCATGATGAAGTTCGTGATGGAGAACATCGAAATGGTCGGTGATGCGGACCTCGACGCCATTGTGCAGACCGAGCTGGAGCACAAGAGCGCTACGGCCGATGAGCTGGGCGATCTGTTGGACGTGGACATCTTCCTGTGAGCAACAGCTACGCCGCCAATTTCTACGACGGGCTGACCAGCAAGCCCCAGGAAGCTGCTGTGCGCCTGCGCGAACCGGGCTCCCTGGAGGTGGAAGTGGGCGACGATCGCTTCTTCTGGCCCCTCGAACACGGCGGCATGGAGTGGGAGCGCACCGCCACCACCCTGCGCATCACCTTCGGCGAGCATCCCCGCAAGGTCATCATCACCCGCGACAAGCTGTTCATCGCCACCTTCGTGAAGCG
>JALOLX010000250.1 GCA_025455765.1 Flavobacteriales bacterium
ATACCGCCACCACACCGATCTCCTGTGCAGGCGCTGCCGATGGTGCCATCACCGTCACACCCAATGCCGCGGGGCCCTTCACCTACCTGTGGAACACTGCACCGCCACAGACCACCAACAGCATCACTGGCCTGCCCGCTGGCACCTACTCCGTGGTGGTGGACGATGGCCTCGGCTGTGACACCACACTGACCTTCGCGCTGACCGATCCTGCACCGCTCGTCGTTGACCTGAGCGGGGATACCGAGCTCTGCATCGGTGAGTCCACCACCATCACCGCCACGGTGACCGGAGGGTCGGGTGCGCTGAACTTCGATTGGAGTGTGCCCGGTACGGGAAGCGAAGTCTCCCTCGCGCCTACCGACACCACACTGGTGGAACTGGTGGTGACCGACGGCAATGGCTGCTCGGCCCCGGCACAAGTGCAGGTGAACGCTGCGCTCTGCTGCCCCACATGGACAGTAGAAGCCACGGTGACCGATCCGCTCTGCGCGAACACTGCGGACGGCAGTATTGCAGTGAGCGTGACCAGTGCAGAAGCGCTCACCTATGCCTGGAACACGGTGCCTGTGCAGAACGACCCTACCGCCACAGCGCTCGCGGCCGGCAGCTACACGGTGCTCATCGCCAACAGCGAAGGCTGCGACAGCCTGCTCACCTACGTGCTCACCGCACCCGCAGCGCTCACCCTTGAACTGGCCGCCACCACACCCCTTTGCGCGGGTGCAGGCGGCAATGCGGCGGCACTCGCTACAGGTGGTTCAGGCGCCATTGCCTACAGCTGGAGCACGGGTGTCACCGGACCGACCATCGACCTCGCCTTCGCCACCACCACGGAGCTCATCGCCACGGCCACGGATGCCAATGGCTGCACGGCGAGCGAAGCCATCACGGTGGTGATCGATCAGCCGCCCACCGCCAGCTTCCTGGTCAGTGCGGACACCGTCTGTGCCGGATCGGTGGTGGTGTTCAGCTCCACCACCATCGGCGCGGATGAACTGGTGTGGAGCCTGGGTTCCGGCGGCGAAGCCAACGACAGCCTCACCAGTGCGTTCTATTCGGCTGCTGGTGAAGAGCTCATCACGCTGACCGCGATCGGACCGAGCGGCTGTACCTCGCCCCCCACCAGCGATACCGTATTGGTGGCACCCGTGCCCGATCTCTCGCTCACCGCTGCACAGGAACCCTGCACGCGGACCCTGCGCGTGGCGCTTGAGGTGACCAATGCCGATGCCTGCACACTGTGGATGGACGGTGAAGTGGTGGGCACCGACTGTCAGGACGAGCTGGTGTTGACCACCCTGGATGAGGGCGATCGCTTTCTGCGGCTGACGGCAGGCAATCTCTTTGGTTGTGCGGACACCACGGATACCGAAGTGGAGATCGTCGACCCCGTGGGGCTCTTCGTGCCGAACGTCTTCACGCCCGATGGCAATACGATCAACGATGTGTTCGCTGTAGCGTTCGGAGCCGGTGCACCCGGCGCTGTGATGCGCATCTTCAACCGCTGGGGTGCTGAGGTGGTGACCACATCGGACCTTACTGCAGGCTGGGACGGCACGGTGAACGGTGAGCCGGTGCCCGATGGCATCTACAGCTACCTCATCACCACCCCCGATCCCTGCTCTCCCGGCGAATTGCGCGACCTTCGCGGGCATGTGACGGTGCTGCGGTGAGCACATGCGGTCATTGACCGGCTTTTCCGCGTACGTTCGCTCCATGTTACGTCCACTGCTCCTCCTGTTGCTCTTCGTTCCGCTGGCCACCGCCGCACAGAACATCTACAGCAAGGACGGTGTGGACCTCGGCAGCCGACGTGAGTTCATGAACGGCTGCGAGAGCGGGGTGGCCGAAAAGCTCATCGAGCTGAAGGGCGTGAAGGTGGACGGCAAGCGCTACTGCCGCTGCATGGCCGATGAGTTCCTTCCGAAAGTGACGGCCGCCGAACTGAACAAGGCCGTGGAGGAGGGCGGGCTGGAGCAGTTGCTGCTGCAAGAACCCTACCTCAGCACCGTGCTCGCCTGCGTGGAGCCCAACGCCACTGTGCAGGAAGAGGCCGTGGTGGGCGATCTGGTACAGGATGAATTCACCGAGGAGGCCTTCCTGCGCTCGTGTGAAAGCGCCGCGATGGAGGAGTTGGGAGACTGGACCGCATGCGTGAAAAGGGCATCACCTACCGTGAACTGATGGAGGTGGAGAACGAGAACAGCATGGCCTTCAACGAGCTGGTGATGCCCTGCGTGGCCCTGCTCAGCGACAGCAGTTGGACCCTTGCGGATAGCAGCAGCACGGTGGAAGGGCCTGTGGAGGTGAGCGAAGTGGCCCTGGTGGACATGCTCGGACGCGGCTATCGGTTGAAGCTCGTGGTGAACGGCGTGGAACGCTCCTTCCTCTTCGATACCGGTGCCAGCGACGTGCTGATCAATACCGAACTGGCTGCAGCGCTGCGCGCCAATGGCACCCTGCGCGATGAAGCAGCACGCGCTATGAGCTGGCCGATGGCTCGCAGGTGAAGGCCGACAAGGTGCGCCTGGAGGAGATCGTGATCGGCGAACACCGGGTGCGCAACGTGGTGGCCGGTGTGGTGGAGGGCGGCTCGCTCCTCTGTGGCCGCAGCCTGCTGGACCGCTTCAGCAAGTGGGAGATCGATGCGAAGCGCAAGGTGCTGGTGCTGTATCGCTGACACGCCCTTGCACTCCTGATAAGGTGTGCAACCGATCACCGCAGTACGTGTATCCTGCGAACCGTCAACTCCTGCAGGTGATGGTCTGGCCCGGTATTGGCAGCAGCGGTGCCAATGCGCTCCTTTTTCTTCGTTTGCTCATTCCTCCTTGCCGGATGGTGCGATGGACAATCCCTTTCGGATGCGGTCGGTGGTGCGGGTGGAGGTGGTGGCAGCGGAGGCGTACTGAAGCTGATCGTGGGCGGAATGAACGTACTGGTGAACCCCGAGTACTTTATGAACGATGATCCGGTAGAACGGAGCCGTGATATCGAAACGCGCCTCTATGCAGGCCTTGGGATCAACCTGGGATCGGCCACCTTGGACAGCAGCTCAGGTCCAGCAGGGTCGGCAGTATTCCCCTGGCCCGGTATCTGCACTGAACTGGGAGCCTCCTTCACCTACCGGGACCGTCTGATGTTCAGTGTGAACGGTGCTTGGACCGCGAACGGCCATGTCCTGCGCTTGGATACCATGCTGCAAAGCCTCTACCACAGCCATCGCAACGCCGAACTGCGCATGGCCTGGCATACCATTCCGAAGCGCAACGCTACCCGGCAATGGTCGTTCGGGGTGGGTCTTGGCTGGTCGTTCCAGCGAGCAGATGAACGCACCACGCATAACGACGGATTCCACTCCTTGACCGTGGCCCCGCGGGCCATCCGACCGTACATCGCGCCAGAGCTGGGGCGCTTCACCGCAAGTGGAAAGGACCGCTACGAGATCTCCATACGTTGGGTGGAACACCTAGACCCTGCGTCGGCATGGTCCAGCACCAGTAGCTTCAACGGAACAAGTGCGGTCTGGCATGGCAGCGACGACCACCTAGCCTTGATGATGCGTTACCACTTGGGCTTCAAGAAACCCTTGGATCCAACGCCCGGGACCGTGAGACCAGAGATGCCGAACACCTTGGACACCATTCCGCTGATGACCTGCAAACGCCAGCGGATCACGTTGAAGCTTTGGGACGATGCCGAAATGGATGGTGATACAGTGAGCGTGCTCCTGAACGGGGAACCGGCACTCCTGGCGCATTGCCTACAACATAAGCCCGTGAAGCTGCGTCTTGATATGGAGTACGGCCACAACCAGGTGCAGGTGCTCGCACACAACGAAGGGCGGATACCACCCAATACTGCACGGGGCATCCTTCGGCGTGGTAAGGGGCGTGAGCAATTGCTGCTGAAGACGACGCGCACACACGGAGAACTGATGGTCATCGTAAGGGGCTGAACCTGTCCCCTCCGGAGACCGATCCTCCTTGGTTTGAGCACTATCGCTCACCGGCCTGTCCCTGTTCCGCACACCGAGAAGTTGCGTTCGCGATCGAGCGCCGTATCGTTGTATGGCCCGTGTAACCTTTCGCGCCGTTCGACGACATCCCTCTTGGAACCCCTTGGTCCATGGACACACCACCGGATAAACGCACCGCCTTCATGGCCGCCTACCAAGGCTGTCACGCGTCCTTTGCGCGCTACTGCTCGGCCCTGGCCCATGGGCGCATGGATGCCGAGGACCTGATGCAGGATGTGCTGCTCTCGGCCTTCCACCACTTCGAGCGCATCGAGAAGCCCGAAGAGCTGCTGCACTACCTGCTGCGCGCCGCCCGCAACCGGTCCATCAGTGTGTGGCGTGTGCAACGCCGCACCGCCGATGTGGAGGAGCGACAACTGAACCGGCTGCAGGCCCGCGGGGTCAGCGCCGATACCCTCGTGGACGTGCAGCTGCTGTACCGCGCCTTGGACAAGCTGCCCCTGGACCAACGTGAAGCACTGCTCCTGTTCGAGGTGACGGGCCTGCCCATGGCCGAGATCGCCGTGGTGCAGAACTGTTCCGAAGGCGCCGTGAAGACCCGTGTAAGCCGCGCCCGCACGGCCTTGCGTGAACTGCTCAGCGAACGGCCCGCAGTGGCCGGCGCCGCACGCACCCGCGCCCTGCTCACCCTCATCACCCTGCTGCCATGAGCACCGAAGAACCGAATACCCCTTCACTGGAGCTGCTCCGCGACCTCCCCACGGAGGTGAGCCTGGGCCAGGTGGAACAGTGGGTGGCGCTCTTCCCGCCCGTGCCACCCCCCACCCCCTGGTACCATCACTTCAGCCTTAACTCCATCCTCATGACCACCGCAAGCACCTTGCTCATCGGCGGCGCGCTCTACCTGCTGAGCGCCGATCCCGCCACCACGCCGCATACCGTGCAGCTACCCGCGCCACCTGCCGGAACAACAGTGCCACAGACACCGGTCAGCACCACGGCTGCACCCCTTCTGCCGCATGGCCCTGCAGCACCGCAGCAGCTGCCCACCAACGCACCTGTCCTGACCGTGGACACCGTGTCAGCATCCGAACCACCGGCAGCGCCTGCCCCGATCGCCCCACCGAGCGCACCACCGCCTGTTACCGCAGCACCTCCACCCGCCACGGTGGTGCCCGCATCCGTAGCGAGCAACGAGCGCCGCTTCGACCTCTCGGGCTTCCAGAGCATCCGCCTCCATGGAAGCCTGAACATCCACCTGGAGCAAGGCCCCTTCTCGGTGGTGGCCATGGGCTCCGAGCGTGACCTGAACGATGTACGCGCTGAAGTGGGCAACAAGACCCTGGTGGTGTCGCAAGCCAACAGCCAGCGCTTCTACACAGGTCGACAGGAACCCTTGAAGGTGGTGGTGCGCATGCCCGATCTGAACGGACTGGAGGTCTTCGGTTCAGGCAGCATCAGCGCTGGCCGCTTCACCTCCACGGGCAAGGTGGCCCTGAAGGTGCAGGGCTCGGGCGATGTGAGCGTGGAAGCGCTGGCGAACGCCCGGGAGCTCACGGTGGAACTGTACGGCTCCGGCGATGTGGTGTGCAAGGATGCTGAGGTGTCGGGCACCACCACGTTGACCCTCACCGGCAGCGGCGATGTGGAGATCGGCGGGCGCACTGAGCAGCTCATCGCCACCCTCACCGGAAGCGGCGATGTGGAGGCCGGTGACCTGCGCGCACAGCGGGCCAAGGTGAACCTCACCGGCTCAGGCGATGCCACGGTGAACAGCGCATCTGCCGTGGAACAGATCGTCAGTGG
>JALOLX010000251.1 GCA_025455765.1 Flavobacteriales bacterium
CAATGACACGTTTTCCGCCAGTACTTGATGCGATCCTCTTGCGAAGAACGAGCTCGCTTCCCGCACGGTCCTTACCATCCCCGCACACCGAGGGCTGAAGGCCCGACCTGATACCCGCCCATGGCAACGCCATGGGCCAAGCACCCTACGCGTGTTATGGAGGGCTGAAGGCCCGGTCTCATCCCATCTTCTGCACACACCCTCGAATCACGATCGCCCGATCCTCCTATCTTCGCAGCCCCAACAGGGTCGCGTGGCCGAGTGGCTAGGCACAGCTCTGCAAAAGCTGCTACTGCGGTTCGAATCCGCACGCGACCTCAGCGAACGCTCCGGACCTCCGGGGCGTTCGTGCGTTAGGGTGAACGCATCACTGCAACGCCCATCTTTGTCATCAACCGCCGCAGTGGCATACCGATCGCCCTCCGGCTGCGTTGATACGTCCGCCAGCATCTCGCCCATGAAGCACGTCCGCCTCCTGATCATCTGCCTTTTTGTTCCGCTCCTACACCGGGCCTCGGCCCAAAGCGAGGTGGCCATTGGGCAATGGCAGGACCACTTCGCCTACCGCCAATGTGTGGCCGTGGTGCAGGGTGGGGACAAGGTCTACGCCGCCACCGCCAACAGCCTCTTCAGCTTCGACCCCGCAACGGGCGAGCTGGAGAAGCTTTCCAAAGTGAACGTGCTCAGCGACGTGGGCATCAAAGGCTTGGCGTTCAACGAGCCGTTGGGCATGCTCGTAGTCCATTACAGCAACGGCAACATTGACCTCCTTCAAGGGCGCAACGCCACCAACCTGGGCGATATCAAGCGCAGCAACCTGCTGGGCGACAAGTCGGTGAACGCCGTCATATTCGAAGGCACGCGAGCCTTCCTGGCCTGTGGCTTTGGTATCGTGGTGGTTGACCTTGAGCGCAAGGAAGTGCGCGACACGTGGCGCATTGGACCCAATGGTGCCCAAGTGCAGGTGCAGGACATTGAATTCCACAATGACTCCATTTACGCGGCCACCACTACTGGACTCTACACCGCGCCGCGCACAGGCAGCAACCTGGCGGCGTTCACCAGTTGGCGGCTGCGCTCGGACATGAACACCGGGGCAAATGATCGCCCGTTCGATCACATGGCCTCTTTCCAAGGGCGGTTGCTGCTGAACTATGCCAGCCCCCAAGGCAATCGCGATACCCTCTACATCCTCACCCCTGAGAACACCTGGCAGCGGTTTCCCGGCTTCAATGACCGAGGCACGCTGGGCATCACTGTGAGCAGGGATGGACAGCATGTGCTCTTCGCTCAAGGCAACCTCGTTGTGGTCTATGGCTCCAACCTCTTCGAGGAAGCCCCCACCCCGCTTTTCCAGGTGGACTACTACGGCGCCCTCAACACCTTCATGAGCGCGCAGCAGGCCGTGGGTGCTGCCGGAGATGTGTGGATCGCGGACGGCCGGGAAGGCCTTGTTCACGCCCGTAACAGCGGTCAGCAGGCTCACTACCCCAATGGCCCCAAGCGCCTCAACACCTGGAGCATGGCGAGTGGTGGCGGTATCGTATTGGTGGCTTCGGGCGCCATGGCGGGCAACTTCACCAATGAGTTCCTCAAGGAAGGTGTGCATCGCAGGCAGAAAGGCCAATGGACCACAATAGATGTGGATAACAGCAGCGTGCTGCAGAACGGTGCGAACCAGTACGGAGGCACGGTCAATGATATCGTAGCCGTAGCAGTGGATCCCAACGACCCAGACCTCACGTGGTACGGCAGTTGGGATGATGGTCTCATCGAAGTACGCAACGGTGTGCCTACTACCATTTATAACCCGAGCAACAGCGCCCTTGGCTTGGACATCATCGGCTTTGAGGGCCGGTGCAATGTGGCCGGGTTCGACCATGATGCCGATGGCAACCTCTGGATGACCAACCCCTGGTCGGCTGCGCCCATCGTGTGTCGAACACGCGCTGGGGGCTGGCATGCCTTTTCGCCCGGTACCCTGTTGGCGGGCAACGGCCTGATGACCCAGATACTGGTGGGCACCAACGGCTACAAGTGGATCGTGCGGCCGCGCGGCAACTCCATGTTCGTCTTCGATGATGGCGGCACCCTGGACAACACCAGCGACGACCGGTATAAGCTGCTGAACAACACCGAAGGAAGCGGTGGCCTGCCCGCACCGGATGTGTATTGCGTGGCCGAGGACAAGGAACAGCAGATCTGGGTGGGCACCAGCAAAGGCGTCGCTGTGTTCTACACCCCCGATGCGGTCTTCAACAGCAGCGGCTTCGATGCCCAGCAGATCCTGTTGGAACAGGACGGCAACTTCCAATACCTGCTCGAGACCGAGGCGGTGAGCGCCATCGAGGTGGACGGTGCCAACCGCAAGTGGATCGGCACCCAGACCGGCGGGGTCTTCCTCGTATCACCCGATGGCCGCACCCAGCTCCGCCACTTTACAGCGGAGAACAGCCCCCTGCCCAGCAACACCATCTACGCCATCACCATCGAGGCCATCACAGGAGAGGTGTTCGTGGCCACCGATCGCGGCATCATGAGCTTCCGCAGCGATGCCACCGAAGGCGGCGAGACCAATGAATGCGCCACGGTCTTCCCCAACCCCGTGCAGCCCGGCTACAGCGGCCCGGTGGCCATCAGCGGCCTCATGCGCGATAGCGAGGTGAAGGTGGCCGACATCGCCGGCAACCTCGTGTACCGCACCACCAGCCTGGGCGGACAAGCCATCTGGCCTGGCACCGATATGGAGGGCAACAAGGTGAGCACCGGTGTGTACATGGTCTTCGTGGCCGACCAGTTCGGCACCAGCAAGTGCAAAACCAAGGTGCTGGTGGTGCGCTGAGGGGCCTGCCACCATGCTCACCACCACCCGCGCCCTGGTCCTGCGCACCATCCGCCATGCCGACCATCGCCTCATCCTGAAGGCCTTCACCGAACAGTACGGTCTGCGCTCCTACGTGGTGCGCGTGGGCCGCAAGGGCGGCGTGTCCGAAGCTGCGTTGCAGGCCCTCACCCGCGTGGAGCTGGTGGCCGATGAACGCAGCGACCGCGATCTGCTGGTGCTGCGCGACCTGCGGGTGGAGCGACCCTACATGCGCATCCCCTTTGATCCGGTGCGCGCTGCCGTGGCCCTCTTCGTGCAGGAAGTGCTGGTGAAGCTGCTGCGTGGCGAAGCGGCCGATCCCCAGCTTTACGGCTTTCTGGAGGAGGCCGTGGAACAGCTCGACTCCCGCGCCGACCTGGCCCACTACCCGCTACAGTTCCTGCTGCAGCTCAGCGCCGAGCTGGGCTTCATGCCCGAACCGCCCCTGCCTGGTGAGGACCGCTTCGACCTCAAGGAAGGCCACTTCACCAGCGGCGCCCCCCAGCACGGCCAAACGCTGCCTCCCGCCCTCAGCGCCGCCCTGGCCAGCCTG
>JALOLX010000252.1 GCA_025455765.1 Flavobacteriales bacterium
GATCGTCGGAGCGTACGATGAACATGACCTCAACCTGGATGGTGTATTGAAGTATGCAGGCGCCAACAACGACCGCGACATCATCCTGCAGACCATCGGTGGCACGGTGCCTACGGCGGTGCGGGTGGGGCAGGTGCCCTAACAAAGCGTTGCATGAACTCGCATCAGCGTACCTTCCTTGCGCCCGCAAAACCATCCACCATGGTCCAGTGCATGCGATTCTGTGCGTTCATATCCGGGCAGGTGCTGCTGCTGTTTGCTGTTCCTGCGCAGGGCCAATCCCTCCTCCCCACCTGGCCCGAGCCGAACGGACCGGTCCATGCTATCGTGGAGGACACGGCGCAGGGGGTGGTGTTCATCGGGGGTGGGTTCGATCGTATCGGCCCGCCCATACGCGGAGGCGTTCCGTTGGACCGCGGTACCGGCCAGCCGGTGTACGATGCGCCGCAGGCAAATGGAGCAGTGAACGATGTGGTACCTGATGGCACTGGGGGCTACTTCCTCGCCGGTGCGTTCACCGAAGTGGATGGTCAGCCCCGTTCACGGATCGCACACATCGGTCCGAATGGTCAGCTGCTGCCCTTCAACCCCATCAGCACGGCAGGGTTGAATGCCGGTTCGGTGGGGCGCCTGCTGTTGCATGAAGGCGTGCTGTACGCGACCCATAGCATTCCTGCCACATCACAGACCACGGTTGCTGGCTACAGTGGCGCGGTGGATGCCACGACCGGTGTGCCCCTGTGGGAGCAAGCCCTCACTGACGGCCCCATTCGAGCCGCAGTGCCGGACGGACAAGGCGGTTGGTACATCGCTGGTGACTTCCAGCATGTGGGCGGTCTGCGGCGTGAGGGCTTGGCGCGCATCGGGGCGAATGGCGCGGTGCATCCGTGGTACGTGCCGGTGAACGGTCCGGTGAACACTCTGCATCGCTCGGGCGACACGCTCTACATCGCGGGTTGCTTTTGGAACGTGCTTGGTCAGGACAGGCAGTACCTCGCAGGCTTGGTCCTCTCCACCAATGAGCTCCTGCCCCTGCAGACCGACTTCGGGACCAATTTCGGGTTGTACTGCGCTGTGCCGCGTGTGGTGCTCCGTGTTGGCGAACGTCTGTTCGTGCGCGGCGACTTTGAGTGGATGAGCGACTTTGCCTTTCTGAACGAGGGTTGGCTGGATGCCACCACGGGTGCAGCAGCAACAGCTCCGTTCACCCTCAATGCACAGCTGGATGACGTGTTGCAGACACCTGATCAGGTCTTCTTAGCAGGTAGTTTCACGCAGTACAATGGCACAGCACAACAGGGTCTGGCGATCGTTGATCGCAACACCTATGCGTTGCTTCCGGGCCAATTGAACATCACCGGCGGTGGTGTGCAGGGTTTGGTCCAAGGCGATGGGGTCGTCTACCTGCGGGGATCCTTCACGGCCATCAACGGTCAGCCCCGATCCGGACTAGCAGCCGTGGATGCCACCACGCTGCAACTGCTTCCATGGGCACCACAGGTGAACGGTGCGGTGCGGGCCTTCACCTTCGATGACGGTGTGCTACATGTGCGTGGCTCCTTTACCACAGTGAACAGCGAAGGCCGGTCTGGAGCGGCGGCGCTGGACGAGAACGGGGCACTGCTACCGTGGGCACCAGCGCTCGGATCGCTTGGTGCCGGAGCCGATGTCTTCGTACGCCAAGGCGATCGTGTGTTGATGGCGCTGCCTACACAAAGCGTCACCACAGCGGCTTCACAACGGGTAGTTGCCCTGGATGCCACGACGGGCGCGCCCACGGGTTGGGATGTGCAGGTGACGGGAGGAGGTGTTGATGACTTTCAATTGGACGGGGACCATTTGTTCCTGGCCGGTTCCTTTGCTTCGCTCCAAGATCAGCCGCGCGCCCTGTTGGGCCGTGTTGCACTGGCCGATGCAAGCCTGGATGCCTGGGATGCGCAGATCACCGGTAGCCGTGTTCGGCGGGTGGAAGTGGCCGGTGACAAGGTCTTCATCGCGGGTGAGTTCAGCGCCATTGGTGGGCTGCCGCGTTCACGCTTCGGGGCGTTGAGCAGGGCCACTGCACAGGTTGATGCACTAACGATCACTTTGGGTACATGGGGAGGGTCATCCACTCCGATCGTCAGTGATCTGCGGTCCGTTGGCGACACGCTGTTCATCGTGGGGACCTTCTTCTCGGTCAACGGGATCGCTCGCTTCAACAATGCTGCGCTGCGCATATCGACCGCGTCCTTACTGCCGTGGAACATCATCAACTTCGAGATCGGTGATCTAGCTCCGGTCTTCATGGCCATCGAGGTAAGTGGGGACACCGTTTTCCTCGGAGGGTCCTTCCACTCATTGCCAATGCTACCGGGCAATGGAACGGGTTATCACCTTGTTGCGGTGCATCGTCAAACTGGTTCGATCTTGGGGGGCTTCTCGTTGGTCTACGGCTTTCCTGACCGACTGAGGGCCATCGGTAATGATCTTCATGTGCTGGGTGTTTCTCTGCTCGGGGGGCAGGAGCGAAGCGGTGTGGCAGCCATTGAGGTGGGTTCCGCGATCGTACAGCCGTTCCAACTCGATGTTCAGGGCGAGGTGCATGCTCTGGCGCTCGATGCAGGATCACTTTACCTCGGTGGTCCCATCACCGCAGTGAACGGTGTGCCGGTGGCTGGTGTGGCCCGAGTGGATGCGTCCACTGGAGTGTTACAACCCTTCGCGCAGCCCATCGCGTGGGGAGGCCAGCGCTTCGCCTTCGAGGTGCATCAGGGGCGCATCTTCGTTGGCACCCAGAACGGCATGGCCGTGTACGATGCCCTGACGGGTGCGCCCGTAGCGTGGCCCCACCAGCCCAACGGAGCGGTACGCGCGATGGACATGCTTGAAGGACGGCTGTACTTCGGCGGTGGCTTTTCGCAGGTGGCGGGTGTGCCACGCGCGGGCGGCGCAGCAGTGCAACTTGCCGATGATGTGCTGTTGCCGTGGGCGCTATCCGGGAACGTCTCCTGTCTTTCCGCTTCATCTGAAGGCATCGCTGTGGTCCTTGCGAATGGTGCGATGTTCGCAGTGGACCCGGAGCTGGGACAAGCGTTACCGGTCGTTCGGCGGTTCAGTGATGTACAGCCACCTGGTGCGGCTCTGGTGGCGGCGGAGGACGAACTTCTCATCATGGCGACCGGAAATACTGTGGATGTGACGGATGCGTCCATATCGTATCTGGAGAACTATCATCTTCCCACCGGCGGAAGAACGCAACTCTCACCTGGATATCCGGATTGGACCCTAGTCGTGAGCGGCTGGGATCTCCCTCGCCCCGCGTTCATCGCTGCAATGCACCTTGGCCGTGAGCAGGTGTACATCGGCGGTGAGTTCGTAACGATATCGGGCGAGCGCCGCCACAACCTCGCCGTGTACACCGATCTGCGTGCCACCCTGGGCGGTGTGGCCCAGGATGCCGATGGCATGAGCGATGCGTTGCGTGCCCAAGGCTTGCTACCCGCGCAGGAACCTTATACCCCGCTGGGTTTTGCCCAACACCTTTTCGGCGGCGGCGAAGGCGTGGAAGCACCAGTGTTCGCCATCTCGGACAGCACCGCCATCGTGGATTGGGTGTTGGTGGAGTTGCGGTCGGCAGCGGATAGCTTCCCGCTTACCGCTGGGCCCTACCACGTGGCGCTGCACCACCGCAACCACCTGGGCGTGATGACGGCCACCGCAGTGAGCCTGGACCGCAGCGCTACCACTGTGGACCTGCGTAATACACCGGGCTTCGGCAGCGATGCGCAACGACCGGTAGGCGGCGGATATGCGCTTTGGCCGGGTGATGCCACGGGCGATGGCGTGGTGAAGTATGCGGGTGCCGGCAACGATCGGGATGCGCTGTTGCAGCCGCTGGGCGGGAGTTCGCCTACGACAACGATCGTCGGAGCGTACGATGAACATGACCTCAACCTGGATGGTGTATTGAAGTATGCAGGCGCCAACAACGACCGCGACATCATCCTGCAGACCATCGG
>JALOLX010000253.1 GCA_025455765.1 Flavobacteriales bacterium
CAGATCGTTCAGCAGGCGCGCGGTGAGGAAGTAGTTCTGGTTGGCCGGCGTACGCGCCTGTCCGACCACAACGAGCGCACCATCCGCCTGCACATCCATTCCGTAGACCATGGCGCTGTAGCCTTCCAGTACGGGTTGGGCCAGTCCATCGGTGCCGAAGGAAGCATCGCGCACCCCATCCGCAGTGTACTTCCAGACCGCCATGTCAAAGGTGTTGGGCGGACCCACACCCGCCGTACCGGCCATCACGATGCGTCCATCAGGCTGCACCTTCACTTGCGCGGCGTAATCGAACTGATCGATGTCCTCTTCCACCGCACCGCCTTCGCCGAACGTGGCGTCCAACGCACCGGTCGGTGTCATCTTCACCAGCAGAGCGCTGAAATTGTAGTCCGTTGTGACCGTGAAACCGGCCACCAGGATGGAGCCATCCGGAAGCAGCGCCACATCCTCCGCCTCATCGTCCACGTTGCCGTGGTTGTAGGTCACCACACCATTGGTACCGAAGCTGGTGTCCAGGGTGCCATCGGCTTCGAAGCGCGCTGCCAACATCACCCACCACAGGAAGCCTGCGCCATAGGTGCCCACCGCTACGATGCGGCCGTCGGGCTGCACGGCGATACCCTTGAAGTCACACGGATATTCGCCCATGGGAATGGTCGCCACACCGTTGGTACCGAAGCTGGTATCGAGCGCACCGGACGCCGTGAAGCGCACCACCACCGGGCGGTCCACATTGGCCGTATTGAAGGAAGTGCCACATACCAGGATGTTGCCGACCGCATCCACCGTTAGGTCGAAGGCCTTATCCTCGCCGAAGTTCATCGACTCTGTCACCGCCTGGACCACCACACCGGCTTCACCGAAGGTGGGATCCAGCGTACCGTCCGCGTTCAGGCGGATCAGCAGCATGCGGTAGGTCTGGTAGTTGGTGGTACTGCCGGCCAGGATGATCTTCCCGTCGTTGCCCAGAACAGCGCCGTACAGGTTGGCTTCGAAGTCCAGGGCGAAGCTGAAGATGCCATCGGTGCCGAAGCCGGTATCCAGCGCACCATCGGGCATGTAGCGGAGCACCCGGGCGGTGGAGGTGAAGGAGGCATCAAAGGTCATGCCCACGGTGAGCACCTTCTGATCGGGTTGAACGAGCACCTTCTGGGCATTGTCACCCGCGTTGACCGGGGTCACCACATAGCCTGTGGCATTGAATGAGGGGTCAAGTGTGCCGAACTGGGCACTGAGCGCACCAGGGGCGACAAGGGTGCAGACCAGCAGGGCTGCGTGGGGTAGGTGTTGGATCTTCATGGCTTCTGTTCGGGTGGGGTTGGTTGTTCGGTCCTCGTCCGTTCGGCTTCCTCCAGTCGCTCCAATAGTCGACGCCAGGCCTCCTGCTCGGTCTTCATCCGTTCATGGATGAGCTCCAGGCGGTCGATGGCGTCGGTCGGAGTGGGCTGTGGAGGGGTGTCGTTCACAGGAAAGCGGACTGAGGCCGCGAAGGTGAAGGGCTTCCCGAGCCGTTCCAAGCGGATCACCCTTACATCGAACGCACAAGGCTAAGGCCCCTCCTTACAGCCTAGCAACAACGCGTCGGGCAGCCCTTACATCCACCCTACAACAGCACACAACTCGCTGTATATCAACACACTGAAAGACGGCCTTCCCACACCCTCAGATGGACTGTAGGAAGTCCACCAGGTTCACCTCTTCGCCTTCGATCTGCAACTTCTTGCGCAGGCGGGAACGGGCCACGGTGATGCTGTTCAAGCTCTGTTGGGTGATGGCCGAGATGTCCTTGGTCGACATGTTCAAGCGCAGGAAGGCGCAGAGCTTTCGCTCGTTGGGTGTAAGGGCGGGGAATCGTTCCTGAAGGGTCTGGTAGAAGGAGGAATGCACGCGGGTGAAGTGGACCTCGAACTCCTTCCAATTGTGGTCGTCCACGCTGGCTTGCAGATCGCGGACGATCTCCTGTATGATGGGCTGGTTCTCCTGTTTGAACGTGGCCTTCGCCTTCAGCAGCCGTTCGGCGATGTGGGCGATGAGCTCGTTCTTCTTCAGCAGGAACAGGGCGTTGGCGGTGAGCTCGCGTTCACGTGAGCCCAGGTTCTCGCGCAGGGCCACCTGTTCAGCTGCCAATTTTTCGCCCTCCAGCCGCAGTTTCTCCTGTTCCAAGAGGCTGTTGCGGACGCGTTGACGCATCACCTTGTACAGCAGGAAGGCCGTGAGCGACAGGAAGAACAGCGCACCGATCAAGGCCAGGTTCCACAAGCGCTGGCGGTCCGCTTCGGCCTCCTTCTGCATGGCCTGGGCCTCGAGCACCTTGCGTTCCTTGTCCCGCCTGAACTCCTCTTCCATCCGGGCGATGGTGGTACGCATGTCGGCGTTGTAGAGGCTGTCGTTGAGCGCTTTGTACGCCTTGTACGTACGCAGCGCGGCCCGGTGGTCGCCAAGCGTATCGAGCACCTGGGCCAACGATTCCAAGGTGATCACCACCGACTCCCGATTGCCCGTTGACCGTCCCAGCGCAAGGGCTTGTTCATAGTGGGTCCGAGCGTGCATGAACTGTCCGCGCTGCGCCTGGTTCTTGCCCAGGTTGTTGAGCACTTGAGCCTGACCGGCCTCATCACCCAGTTCCCGTCGCACGGCCAAGGCCTTCAGGAAGTACTCTTCGGCCTGATCATGGCGCCCCATCTCCAGGTGGCAGATGCCGATGTTGTTGTGCAGCGAGCTCTCGCTCCGGGCATCCTTCAACGAGCGATTGAGCACCAGGGCCTGTTCGAAATACGGCAACGCCGTTCCATGGTCACCTTGCTGGATGTGCACGCCAGCGATGTTATTGAACAGCCGCACCTTGCGGAGCGTCAGTTCACCCTCAGCGATACCCGTGGACGCCTCATCCAGGATGCGCATGGAGGCGTTGTAACTGGCGATGCTCTTTTGATGGTCCCGCAGGTAGAAATGCAACGCACCGATCTTCAGGTGAACGTCCGCACGGACCAGTACCCTGGCCGGGTCGCTGTCGCCCTCGGATCCGTCCTCCACCACCCATTGGGCCTGCTGGTACGCTTCAAGTGCCGCGGGCTTGTTGCTCATGCCGAGGTGTACATCCCCCAACAGGATCAAGGCTTCGGCACGAGGCACCACCGCGCCGGCAGCGGCCATCCGCGCAACCAGTGCCTGGGCCAGCACCAAGGCAGAATCCGGTCTGCTGGCCATCAGGGCCCGGATCGGCGCCGCCTCTGACACAGCTGCGCCGGACTGCGCCCTCAGCGGTCCCGCGCACACGCAGCACACCAAGGCCACCCGCAGGGACCATTGAAGGCGGGCCGAAAGGCGCAGAACGAGGAACAGGGAACGCACGGGAACCAAAACTACGGGATGGCTCCAGATGCCCGACACCCGCACCGCCGTTGGCACTGTGCCCCCGATGGTCTGCAGGATCACATCGCGGTCGTTGTTGGCACCGGTGTACTTCACCGTACCGTCCAGGTTCACATCCTCGGCGCGGTAACCGGTGGTAATGGCGGTGGGCGACGTTCCGCCGATGGCCTGCAGCACACGATCGCGGTCGTTCATGCTACCGGCGTAGCGCACGAGGCCGTCGTTGTTGGTCTGGCCAGGCCATAGCATGCGCACGCCGTT
>JALOLX010000254.1 GCA_025455765.1 Flavobacteriales bacterium
CCTGCGCGTGCAGGAGCATGAGGCCAAGCAGCGCGCCCTGTTCCAAAGCAGTGAGCACCTCTTCTGGACCGCCGACCGCGACCTGAAGATCACCTCCTACAACGCGGGTTACGCGAACATGATCAAGCGGCTCTATGGTACCGAGCCCGACCTGAACCGCGACCCCCAGCGACCGCGCCGCCTCTTCGCAGAACCGGCCTACCATGGCTTTTGGGAGGAGAAGTATGCCATCGCCTTCAGCGGCCAGGCCGTGCGCTTCGAGACCGACCGCACAGATACCGAAGGACACCGCGTGTGCAACGAGATCTTCCTCAGTCCGGTCTTCGGGCAGGACGGCACCATCACCGAGGTGTTCGGCATCGGCCACGAGGTCACCGAACAGATCGTGGCCGAGGAACTGGCCCGCGAACAGAGCGCCCGCCTCAAGGCCATCTTCGACAGCGCCGCCAACATGATGATCTGGACCCTGGACCGGGACCTGCGCATCACCGGCTTCAACGACCGCTTCACCCAGGCCATTGAGGAGGACTTCGGCGTACGCATGAACGTGGGCGACCTCTTTGTGGACAAGGCTGCGAAGGATGCGGCAGGCACACAGGCCAGCAACTACCGCGATCGTTACCTCGCCGCCATCAAAGGCAAGCCGCAGCAGTTCGAGGCGGAGCTCATCGATCGCCATGGACGCACCATCTGGGTGGAGAACTTCCTCAACCCCATCGTGGTCAACGGACAGGTGCAGGAGCTCTCCTGTCTGGCCTACCACATCACCGACCGCAAGCAGGCCCAGACCGAACTGCTCAAGAGCCTGCACGAGAAGGAGGTCCTCCTGAAGGAAGTGCACCACCGGGTGAAGAACAACCTGCAGATCATCAGCAGCATCTTCAACCTGCAATCGGCCCACGTGGGCGAGGACCAGCGCATGATCGGCCTGCTGCGCGACAGCCGCGATCGCATCCGCAGCATGTCCTTCATCCACGAAAGCCTGTATCAGACCAAGGATTTCTCCTCCATCGACCTGGCCGATTACATCGATGGGCTCAGCCGCAACCTGGTGATGAGCTACAGCCTCAACGGCAAGGTGGACCTGCAGACCGATCTGCAGCAGGTGCATCTGGTGCTGGACCAGGCCATCCCCTGTGGGCTCATCCTCAACGAACTGATCAGCAACGCCCTCAAGCACGCCTTCCCCAACGACCGCAGCGGTACCATCCACATCGCCTTGCAACTGGAGGGCGAACGCGTGCGTATCACGGTGCGCGACAATGGTGTGGGCCTGCCCGAAGGCTTCCGACCGGAGACGCACAGCAACCTCGGCCTGGAGCTCGTGGACACCCTCATCGGACAGCTCGATGGCACCATGCAACGCACCAGCGAAAGCGGCGTGAGCTATTTGCTTACTTTTGAACGTTCCAAGACCACCTGAGAATGGCGCAGACCAACGTCCTTGTCGTAGAGGATGAAAGCATCGTGAGCAAGGATATCCAGCACAGCTTGAAGAAGCTGGGATATCACGTGGTGGGTGCCGCCAGCACAGGTGAGCAGGCCGTGGTGCTCGCCAAGCAGCACATGCCCGACATCATCCTCATGGACATCATGCTCAAGGGGGAGATGAACGGCATCGAAGCGGCCGATACCATCCGCAAGGAGACCAACATCCCGGTGATCTTCCTCACGGCCTACGCCGACGAGAGCACCCTCGCCAAGGCCAAGGTCACCCAGCCCTACGGCTACATCATCAAGCCGTTCAAGGAGATCGATATCCACACGTCGATCGAGATGGCCCTCTACAAGCACAAGAAGGAGGCCGAGGTGCTCAAGGAACGCGACATGCTCTTCGCCCTGGTGGAGAACAAGGACCCCGCCAAGGACATCCTCTTCGTGAAGAGCAACAGCCGCCTGGTGAAGCTCAAGACCACCGATATCTACTACGTGGAAGCGCTGAAGGACTACGTGGTCATCAACACGCTCAACACGCGCTACACCGTGCACAGCACCATGAAGGACATCGAGTCGAAATTGCCCGACTCGGACTTCATTCGCGTTCACCGCAGCTTCATCGTGCGCCTGGACAAGATCGTGGCCATTGAGCAGCCCAACCTGATCCTGGAGAACGACAAGAACGTGATCCCCATCGGTGGCAGCTACAAGGACGACCTGGCCAAGCGCCTCAACCTGGTCTGAGCCGCTGCGCCGCCGCCGCTGAAGGCCCGGCGCCATGAGCGCATCTGCCCGCCTACCGCACCTGCCCGCGCTCGATGGTCTGCGCGGCATCGCCGTGCTGCTCGTGGTGCTCCACCACTTGCTGCCTGCAGCGCTCCCCGGTGGCTTCGTGGGGGTCGATGTCTTCTTCGTCCTCTCCGGCTTCCTCATCACCCGCCGCATCGCTGCGGACCACGCGGCCGGCCAGTTCGGCCTGGGGCGCTTCTACGCCGCGCGGCTGCGCCGCCTCTTCCCTGCGCTGCTCGTGCTGTTGCCTGCGGTGCTCGCGCTGGGTTGGTGCTTCCAACTGGCCCACGAGTTCCGCAGCACCGGCCAGCATGCCGACAGCGCCGCGCTCTTCATCGCCAACATCCGCTTCTGGCGCGAAGGCTCCTACTTCGCCGAGGACAGCTGGCACGATCCCCTGCGCCACCTGTGGTCCCTGGCGGTGGAAGAACAGTTCTACCTGCTGTGGCCGCTGCTGTTGTTGCTGATCCTGCGCCTGCGGGCCCGCGCGTGGCAGGGCACACTGCTCCTGCTGCTGCTGGGCGTGGCTGGCGCCCTGTTCCCCCTGGACGGTTCGGCACGCAGCAGCTTCTACCTCTTGCCTTATCGTGCTTGGGAACTGCTCCTGGGTGCGGTGCTCGCATTGCGGCCCATGCCCGCGCCAGCCCCCACGTCACGCACCGCCACACAGGTGGTCGCCCTGCTCGCCATCACGGCCAACGCCCTCTTTCCGGGTGACGAACATGCCCTGGTCCTTCCCCAGGTGGCGCTGGCCGCAGTGGGCTCGGCCCTGATCATCGCCACGGCCAGCGCGGTACCCGACCATCGTGGGCTTGCGGGTCCAACGCTCCGCTTCCTCGGCAGGATCAGCTATCCGCTCTACCTCTGGCACTGGCCCTTGATCGCCTTGGCGCGGCTGATCTGGTGGGACGCTGTGCCCGTGATGGTGCTGTTGGCCATCGCGGTGCTAAGCGTGTTGTTGGCCACCGCCTCTGAGCGCTGGCTGGAAGCGCCGGTGCGTGCGTCTGTGCGCCTGCAACAGTTGCCGGCCGCATTGCTGGTCCTGGCCTTGCCGATGCTGGGACTGTACGCGGTGGCGCGGGGGGTGGGGGAGGGGCGGGTGCCCGAGCGCCTCCAGGTGGTGAGCGCAGTGCGTAGTACCGCCGTGCTGGACAAGGCT
>JALOLX010000255.1 GCA_025455765.1 Flavobacteriales bacterium
CTGCAGACCATCGGGGGCACGGTGCCTACGGCGGTGCGGGTGGGGCAGACCCCTTGAACACCTCATGCAGATCAATTGCTCATTTGAACATGAAACAACTAGCTTCACAATTACTGGTGCTTATAGGACTGACACCGATTGTCGCCAATGCGCAGTGCGACGTTGTCATATCATTCTTCACCATCAATACTCCTTGTGGGGATTATCCCGGAGCGGAAATGTTCCTAAGCGGTGGTACGCCACCCTATTCGCTCACCCTCACTACGGACCTACAAGCTCAAACCACTTACAGCGATGTGCCGGAAGGCCTTTGGAACGGGCAGTTCTTCACTGATCCGTACGACACGCACGTCACCGTGACAGTTTCCGATGCGTTGAATTGTTCAGCGTCCGCATCACAGTCCTTTATCCAATACCATATCCTCACGCCTCAGCTCTCGTATACACCCACATGCGCCACGACCGGCGGGCTGCTTTGGAACGGCAATTTCGAGAACAGTCCAAGCTTCCCGCCCCCCAGTTGCATACCAGAGGGCCCCTTCGATTACACCATAACGAACCTCAGCACGCTGGCGACCTCAACAGGAAGCATCACCAGTGACTGGATCCAAGATCCTTCAGAGGAATGGCGCTATCCCGGACCATTGGAAGCCGGTCTTTACGTAGTGAACATCTTTCCTCGCGCGGATCTTCCCATTTCTGATTGTCCGTACAACAACTCCATTGACTGCTTTAACGCACAACAGGTCCATGTGAGCGTAAGTCCGGGTGACTGTGGCGTGAACGTGAGATTGAGGACCGCGCTTGCCGGAGCGCTTCCGACCGGAACCGTGATGACCGACCATTTAAGGGCTAGCGGTCTCCTGCCACTTGTAGAACCGTACAGCGCGCTTGGCTATTCCTTTACGGGAACATCACCCGGTATCGCGGTCGCGCCGTCCATGTTCAACACCACCGGGAACCAGGCGATCGTGGATTGGGTGATCGTGGAGGTCCGGCAACCCAGTGCCCCCTTCGGCATCCTTCATTCAAGGCCTGCTTTGCTTCAACGGGATGGGAATGTGATCGATGCGGACGGATCTTCCTATATCAATGCTCCGTTGCCGCCGGGAACTTACCGGTTCACGGTCCGCCACCGCAATCATTTGGGGGTAATGACAGGACCGCTCGTGTGCTCACTTGATCCAACGAATACGCTGATCGATCTCAGGAGCACATCGACGAGCACCTTTGGAACAGATGCTCTTACCACCGTTGGTCCGCTACGGTGCATGTGGCCCGGCAACACCAATTTCGACGGCCAGGTGAGGTACTCCGGCACAGGCAACGACCGCGATGTGGTGCTGATCGCCGTGGGTGGTAGCACACCGAGCAACACCTCCAACAACGTCTACAGTGCGGCCGACATCAACCTCGACGGAGTAGTGAAGTACACCGGCCCCGACAACGACCGCGACATCATCCTCCAGTCCATCGGGGGTACGGTGCCTACAGCCGTGCGGGTGCAGCAACTGCCTTAAGGCGCCTACCTCAACACCGTCAACCGCTCTTCCAGCGCCTTGATCTTGGCCTCCGCATCCGCCTTCTTCTTGCGCTCGTTCTCCAGCACCTGCGCAGGCGCACCGGCCACGAAGCGCTCGTTGCTCAGCTTCTTGTCCACGCTGCTCAGGAAGCCGCGCAGGTAGGTCAGCTCTTCCTCGGCCTTCTTGGCTTCCGCCGCAGGATCCACATTGCTGCCCAGGTCGATGGCGTACTCGGTGGTGCCCACCAGGAAGGTGACACTGCCCTCGCTCGCCTTGTCCACCGCCTGCAGCGCGCCCACGTTGGCCAGCTTGTTCACGAGTGATGCAACAGCGGCACGCATCGGGGATGCTCCTTTCACCTGCACGTCCAGCGCTTCCTTGGGGCTCATGCCACGCTCGTTGCGCGTGTTGCGCACGGCGGTCACCAGGTCGAAGGCATGCTGCACCTCGGCCTCCAGCTTGGCATCGCCCCCACCGCCCTTCGGCCATGCCGCCACGATGATGTCCTCCCCTTCCTTCCGCTCGCGCAGGTGGTGCCACAGTTCCTCCGTAAGGAAGGGCATGTAGGGGTGCAACAACTTCAGCACGTCCTCGAAGATGCCAATGGTGGCCTCGTAGGTCGCTGCATCGATCGGCTGCGCCACGCCGTCCACGAAGGCGGGCTTGATGCTCTCCAGGTACCAGCTGCACAGGTCGTCCCAAATGAGCTTGTAGGTGGTCATCAAGGCTTCACTGATGCGGAACTGATCGTACAGGCCGTTGAGCTCCGTGGTGCTGCGCTCCACACGACTGCGCATCCAGGCCACGGCAGCGGCGTTCGCGGCAGGTTGTTCCTGCTGGGCGGCGGTCCAGCCCTTCACCAAGCGGAAGGCGTTCCAGATCTTGTTGCTGAAGTTGCGGCCCTGCTCGCACAGCGAATCGTCGTAGGGCAGGTCGTTGCCGGCCGGACTGGTCAGCAGCATGCCCACGCGCACACCATCGGCACCGAACTTCTCGATCAGCTCCAAGGGATCAGGGCTGTTGCCGAGGCTCTTGCTCATCTTGCGCCCCTGCTTGTCGCGCACGATGCCCGTGAGGTACACGTTCTTGAACGGGATGTCGCTGCGGTACTCCATGCCCGCCATGATCATGCGTGCCACCCAGAAGAAGAGGATCTCCGGCGCCGTGACCAGGTCGTTCGTGGGGTAGTAGTACTTGATGTCCGCGTTCTCCGGGTCCTTGAAGCCATCGAACACGCTGATGGGCCACAGCCAGCTGCTGAACCAGGTGTCCACGACATCCTCGTCCTGCTTGATGCCCGCAGTGCTTTGGCCCGCTGCGGTGAACTGCGCGATGGCCTCCGCTTCGGTCCTGCACACGGCCACATCACCCTGCTCGTTGTACCACGCCGGCACGCGCTGCCCCCACCACAACTGGCGGCTGATGCACCAGTCGCGCACGTTCTCCATCCAGTAGGTGTAGGTGTTCACGAACTTCTGGGGATGCAGCTTCACACGCCCGTCCTTCACCACTTCCAGCGCCGGCTTGGCCAGCTCGCTCATCTTCACGAACCACTGCAGGCTCAGGCGCGGCTCGATCACAGCATCCGTGCGCTCGCTGTAGCCCACCTTGTTCTTGATGTCCTCGGTCTTCGCCAGATGGCCCTTCTCCTCCAGCTCCTTCGCGATCTTCTTGCGTACGGCAAAGCGGTCCTCGCCCACGTACAACTGTGCTGCTGCGCTCAACGTGCCGTTGGGCTCCAGGATGTCGATGGTCTCCAAGCCGTGCTTCTTGCCCAGCTCATGGTCGTTCGCATCGTGCGCAGGCGTCACCTTCAGCGCGCCGGTACCGAACTCGCGTTCCACGTACTCATCGAAGATCAC
>JALOLX010000256.1 GCA_025455765.1 Flavobacteriales bacterium
CCCACCGAGCCCGCTGTAGCCGCCAAACTGGAGCAGTGGAAGGACCTGAAGTTCGGGCTGCTCATGCACTGGGGGCCCTACAGCCAATGGGGCGTGGTGGAGAGCTGGAGCATCTGCCCGGAGGATGAGGACTGGTGCAAGCGCAAGCCCCAGCACGGCGCCACCTACGCGGAATACCTGAAGAACTACGAGGCGCTGCAGACCACGTTCAACCCCGTGAAGTTCGATCCGGAAAAGTGGGCGCGTGCCGCGAAGGACGCCGGCATGAAGTACGTGGTCTTCACCACCAAGCACCACGATGGCTTCTGCATGTTCGATACGAAGACCACGGACTACAAGCTCACCGCACCGAACACCCCCTTCCACACCAACGCACGTGCCAACGCGACCAAGGAGATCTTCACCGCCTTCCGCGCACAAGGCCTGTGGACAGGAGCCTACTTCAGCAAGCCCGACTGGCACAGCCCCGATTACTGGTGGCCTTACTTCCCGCCCAAGGACCGCAGCGTGAACTACCTGCCCACTAAACATCCCGAGCGCTGGCAGGCCTTCAAGGACCACACCTACACCCAGATCGAGGAACTGATGACCGGCTATGGCCCGGTGGACATCCTCTGGCTCGACGGCGGCTGGGTGCGTCCGCTGAGCACCATCGACACGAGCGTGAGCTGGCAGAAGGCCATCACCATCGAGCAGGACATCGACATGCCGCGCATCGCAACAATGGCGCGGCAGCACCAGCCCGGCCTGTTGGTGGTGGACCGCACCGTGGGCGGCGAGTACGAGAACTACGTGACGCCCGAAGGCCACGTGCCCGATGCCGACCTCGGCGTGCCCTGGGAGACCTGCATGCCCATGGGCACCAGCTGGAGCTGGGTGCCGAACGAGCAGTACAAGAGCACCGACGAGATCATCCGCACCCTGGTGAGCGTGGTGTCGCGGGGGGGAAGCCTGCTGTTGAACGTGGCACCGGGGCCGGATGGACAGCTCGACTCCACGGCCTATGTGCGCTTGAAGGAGGTGGGTGAATGGCTGAAGGTGAACGGGGAGGCGGTGTATGGGACGAGGGCATCCAAGTTCAGCGCTCCATCAGCATCGCTGGGAGCATCGGAGAGGTCGAAGACCTCCAAAGGTGGAGAAGAGCAGCACTTCATGTACATCTTCCTTGATGGTTCGGCCGCCGAGGTGCGATTGGACATGCATTCGTTACGCGGAGTGCCCGAGGTCAAGTTGTTGGGTTCTACAAGCACGCTGACCGTACAGAAGCTCGTTGATACGGGTGTGGTTCAGATACCTCCTCATCCGGTATCGAACCGCATACGTGTGCTGCGCATTAGCGCACGATCAACGGTCGGAATGAAGAAGCTTTGATCTCACTCCCTCAGGAGTCTTCGCCTCGGGACCCTGAGGCCGGCCAGTAGCGATCCCTATCCGAACGCCATTCTCTCGGCGCCTTCGACAAGGCCATGTACGACCCATATAGGACGATCAGGAATGGTCAATGTGCCATCGCTCCATCGTACCTTCGCCATCATGAAAGGCGTCAGCATCATCGAGGACAAGACGAAGAAGCGTCGCTACGTGCAGATCGACCTGAAGGCCGTGAAGGACGACCGGGAGTGGATCCAAGATGTCTTTGATCTGATGATCGCCGAAAGCCGCAAGGACGAAAAACGCGTGCCTTGGTCGAACATCAAGGCGAGGCTTAAAAAGGAAGGGCGTCTGTGAAGTATACGCTCGTCTTCGCGCGCTCGGCCGAGAAGGAGCTCGACCAGCTTACGGGCGGCAACCTGAAGAAGGTCGTCCGCAAGCTGAATGAACTGGAGAACGACCCGCGTCCACCGGGCTGCCTGAAGCTCAAAGGTTCCGACGAGAACATGTGGCGCGTGCGCGCCGGTGACTACCGGATACTCTATGCCATTGAGGACGTACTGCGCATTGTGGACATCCGGAGGATCGGCCATCGAAGCGATGTGTATGACCAATGAGCATGGCCAGCATTCCACTGCGTTCGCTGCAGCTCAGTAGTTCGCTTGTATTGGCGCTCCTCTCCCAGGCGCAGTCTCCCTTCTCCTTCCGGATGGTCTTCACCCACCCGGCCACGGACAGCACCTACGCCACTGAGCACCGCATCCGCCAGGTCATCAAGACCCGCGACAGCGAGGATCCCGACTGGGGCCTCTGGGTCCACACCATGCACCGCTTCGTGCCGCCCACGCAGTTCGAGGCGCACCCTGAGTTTTTCGCAGAACGGAATGACGTGCGCGTCCCCGACCAGCTGTGCTTGAGCAACCCCGAAGTCCTACGCATCACCGTGGACAGCCTGCGCGCGATGATGGCCCGCAAGCCCGCTGCCCGCTACTGGAGCGTGAGCCAGATGGACAACTTCAACCACTGCCAGTGCGCGTTATGCCACCGCACCGACAGCATCGATGGCTCACCCAGCGGCAGCATCCTCCGCTTCGCCAATGCTGTGGCCGACAGCTTCCCGGACAAGATGATCAGCACGCTCGCGTACCAGTACAGCCGCAGCGCCCCGAAGGTGACGAAGCCGCGGCCGAACGTGAACATCATGCTCTGCAGCATCGAGGAGGACCGAAGCCGACCCATTGCCTCACGTGATCAGCCCGGTTCATTCACAGCAGATCTGCGTGCGTGGTCCGCGCTCACCCACAACATCATCGTGTGGGACTATGTGATCAACTTCTCGCACCTGGTGATGCCCTTCCCCAACTGGAAGGTGCTCGCGCCCAACCTGCAGCTCTTCCGCGACAACGGCGTGCCGATGCTATTCGAACAAGGCCTCTCCAGCCCCGGTGGTGAGATGCCCGAGTTCCGCACCTACCTCCTCGCCAAGCTGCTCTGGAACCCCGACCTCAACGTGGACTCGCTGCGCACTCACTTCATGAACACGTTCTATGGCGATGCAGGTGTCTACATCGACAAGTACACACGCCTACTGGAGGAGGAACTGGACAAGAGCGGCAAGGCCCTCACGCTGTACGAGCATCCAAGCGCACACAAGGACGGCTACCTCAGCCCGGAGAACCTGGCCAAGTACAAGATGCTGTTCAATAGCGCTGAGGCCAGCACGTGGGACGAGGATACCATCTATCAGTGGCGTGTGGAGGATGCGCGGCTGGGGATCATGTACGCCGAACTGGAGATCGCCCGGGCCATGCCGCATGCTCCGAACGGCTTGTTCGAGAAGGACAGTGCATGGCATTGGCGCGCGAAGCCGTACTACGTGGAGCTTCTGGACACCTTCGTTGCACGCGCCAAGAAGCACGGGCACCTCCTGTTCCACGAGACACGCAACACACCGGATGAGTACTACGCCGAGTTCAGCGTACACCTGAAGAACGGCGCGCGCGCCGCCTGATGAGCGCTATCCAGGTGGCCGGCCCGATGCCCTGATCGACGGCTTCACCGCGAGCACCAACTACCAGTTCGGTTGGCAAGGCTGGTACGGCACCGACATGGAGGCGACGATCGATCTCGGTGTCGAATTCGCTGTCGACTCCGTCACACTTGGCTTCCTGCGTGATCCACAGAGCTGGATCTTCCTGCCCGAACAGGCGGTGATCGACATCTCCATGGATGGCAAGACTTGGAACGCCTATGACCGGACCGTTCTGCCTCAACGCCAGCAGCGCGGTATTCCCAACACCTTACGCCTGTCCGCCTCCCTGGTTCCAGCGCAAGCCGCCCGCTACATCCGCATCACCGCGAAGAACCTCGGCCCCTTACCCGCCTGGCACGGTAGCAAGGGTGAATGCTGGCTGTTCTGCGATGAGATCGTGGTGCACGGCCACTGAGGACCAAGCGCGCTCTTCGGTAAACTTGCGCACGGCCACTGAGGACCAAGCGCGCTCTTCGGTAAACTTGCGCTCCCGCATGAAGCGGGATGTAACACATGCCCCGCGTCTTCGTCTCCGGTTGCTTCGACCTGCTGCACAGCGGCCACGTGGCTTTCCTGAAGAGTGCCGCCGAATACGGTGAACTGCATGTGTGCATCGGCAGCGACCGCACCATCCACGGGATCAAGGGCCGCTGGACGGTGAACGACGAACAGGAGCGGCGGTATATGCTGGAAGCGTTGGAATGTGTGCATGCCGTACACATCGGCTCCGGCAGTGGCCTGCTCGACTTCCTGCCCGAATTCGACCAAGTGAATCCCGATGTGTTCGTGGTGAACAGCGATGGCCACACCCCCGACAAGGCCGCCCTCTGCGAAGCGAAAGCCGTGCGCTACCTGGTGCTGGAACGGAACCCGCACGCCGG
>JALOLX010000014.1 GCA_025455765.1 Flavobacteriales bacterium
GGTGTCCCCATCGATGCGCTCCAGCCCCCATGCGGTAAGGAATTGCGTGAAGCCCTCGTCCATGAAGGCGCGGTAGGTCTCGTTGTTGCCGAGCATGCCATAGAACCAGTTGTGCCCCACTTCATGCACAAGCAGGCCGCGGTAGTCCGGATCACGCCCGCCGTCCAGGGTGAGCATGGGGTACTCCATGCCATCGCGCGCATCGGCCACGATCATCTTGGGGTAGGCATACATGCCGAAATCGGTGCTGAACACCTCGATGATGCGCGCGGTATAGGCGGCCGCGTTCTGCCAGCCGCTGGCATGCGGTTCCTGCACCAGTGCCACGCACTTCACCCCGTTCCACGCCGCTTCGCCGATGCGGTAGGTGGGGTCGGCGGTGAAGGCGAAGTCGTGCACGTTCTCGGCGTGGAAGCGCCACACCTTCCGGCGTGCCGTGTCAGCCGCCAGGATCACAGAAGGCGGCTCGTTCCACGGCTTGTCCTTGAAGTTGCTGATGTCGAGCTTGCGGCGCAGGTCTGCCGGCAGTACCTCGTCGATGTTCTGCAGCCAACCTGTGGCGTCCAGCACGTAGTGGTGCGGCAGGTCCAGGTCCACATCGAAGGTGCCGAAGTCGCCGTAGAGCTCGTTGCCCAGGTGCTGCTGCGTGTCCCAGCCCATGCGCCGGTCGTACACCGCGATGCGCGGATACCAGTGCACACCATCGTAGTGCTTGCTACCCCAGGCGTTGAAGAGCTTCATGCGCCGCTGTACCCCCATGCCCCAGTGGGTGGTGAAGCGCAGGCGGAAAGTGGTGCGTTCGCCCGGTGACAAGGGGGTGTTCAACCACACCTTCATCACCGTGTTGTCCTGCTCGGTGCGCAGCGGAGCGGTGTCGTCAGCGATGCTGTGTACGGTGGTGCCCAGCCGGTCAGCACCCGGAGCCGAAGCCTTGCCATCATTGTCCAGCAGGTCGGCGTAGGAACCCGGCTCGTAGGCTTCCTGGTAGAGGTGGAAGTAGACCCAGCGCAGCGTATCGGGTGAATTGTTGTGGTAGTACAGGGTGAGGTCGGCGTCCAGCTGATCGCGCACATCGTCGAGCCGGCCCTTGATGATGTAGTGGACATCCTGTTGCCAGTAGCCGGGATGGGGCGGCCGGTTCTTCCAATAGTGCGGGTTGTCCGCATTGCGGTAGGTGTTCGGTGGACGCTTGTCGTCGAACTGCTGGGCGATGCTGGCGCTGCCGATGAGCAGCAGGAAGAACAGGGTGGCGAGGCGCATGCGTCCGCCAAGTTATCCGTCCTACCGCAAAACGCGTTGCGCGCCGGCCACGTTGAGCTTGCTGCTCCGTTGCCGCAAGGCGCGGGCGATGCTGATGTTGAGCTCATAGCCCACCAACAATGCGATCATGTTGAAGTAGATCCAGAGCTGTACGGCAAGGATGGCACCGATCGATCCGTAGAGCGCGTTGTAATCGGTGATGTTGCCGAACACATAGGCCAGTCCTTGCGAGATGAGCAGGATCAGGAATACCGCGAGGATGGACCCCGGCGTGAAGGCCTTGAAGCGTTTGGCGGTGGGGTCGCCGGCGGTGTAGAGCAGCGATACGGAGGTCATCACCAGCAGGATGGAGAGCACCCATTTCGCCGCCAGCAACACATATACCTCGAACGAACTGGTGAGGATGGACAGCTCCATCAGTCGGCTGAGCACCAGATCGGTAAGGGAGAACACGGGAATGGCGATCACCAACAGCACGGTGAGGGCCAGCAGCAGCCCCAGGCTGAGCATGCGCTGCTTGAAGGCGCTGTGCCAGTTCGATAGGTTGGTGCTTCCGCTGAACCCCTCCAGAATGGCATCGATGCTGTTGCTGGCGAAGTAGAGGCCGGAGAGGAAGCTGACGGAGAGAAGCGTGCCGTGCTTTTTCACCAGCAGGTCATGCAGGGTGGATTCGATGAAGCGGAACACTTCGATGGGCATCATTTCCCGGAAGGTGTCCAGCAGCCGCACCTGGAAATCCGGCACAGGGATGTAAGGGATCAAGGTGAGCAGCACGATCACCGCAGGGAAGAAGGCCAGAAAGAGCTTGAAGGCGATGGCCGATGCACGGGTGATGATGCGGCCCTGGGCCAGCGCACCTACAAAGAAGCGGAGGATCTGGTACAGGTCGAAGCCTTCAAAGCCCGGCAGCACTACACGCCGCATCCACCGGATCAGCTGGCGCACGGGCTTCGAGTAGAGCGCCTTTCTGAGCAGGCGTTTGACCATGCGTTCAGAGGGCTTTCAGGCTCAGGTCAAGGCTGGTGGCGCTGTGGGTAAGGGCGCCCACGGAGATCATGTCCACACCGGTGGCCGCATAGCTGCGGATGGTTTTCAGTGTGATACCGCCTGAAGCTTCGGTCTCCACCTGGCCACCGATCCGCTGCACAGCTTCCCTTAGCAGTTCCGGCGTGAAGTTGTCCAGCATGATGCGCTGCACGCCACCGGTGATGAGCACCTGTTCCACCTCCTTCAGGTTGCGCGTTTCCACCTCAATGGGCAGGGACATGCCGTGGGCGGCCAGGTACTTCCGCGCGGCCGCAATGGCCTGTGGGATACCACCGCACAGATCGGCATGATTGTCCTTGATCATGATCATGTCGTACAGACCCTGGCGATGGTTGTGGCCACCGCCGATCCGCACGGCCCATCGTACAGACCCTGGCGATGGTTGTGGCCACCGCCGATCCGCACGGCCCACTTCTCCACGGCGCGCAGCCCAGGGGTGGTCTTGCGCGTATCCAGCACGCGGCACCCTGTACCCTCCACTTCCGCTACGTAACGTGCGGTGAGGGTGGCGATCCCGCTCATGCGTTGCATGAAGTTGAGGATCAGCCGCTCGATCGTAAGGATGCTGCGAGAGGGACCATTGATGGTGAAGGCCACGTCCCCATGCTTCACCCGGGCGCCGTCGTAGAGGAACACGCGGAGGTTCAGCTGCGGGTCGAAGCGCTCTACAATGCGTTGGGCGAGTTCCACGCCGGCCAGCACCCCTTCGTCCTTCACCAGCAGGCGGGCGGCGCCATGGGCATCTGCAGGGATGGTGGATAGAGCGGAGTGGTCGCCGTTGCCGATGTCTTCGCGGAGGGCAAGCTCCACCAGGGCGGAAATATCAGGATGCAGCACCGGTCAAAGATCGTTCTTGCTCGACTCGATGCGCAACTGTTTCACCTGTTTGGTCTCGCCGTTCTTCTTCAGGAAGAAGGTGACCCGGAAGTAGCCGGTGCGGGTGCGAAGGATGCCGATGAAGTACTCATCGCCGAACTTGCTCACCCCGCTGTGCTCGATCACCAGGTCCACCGGCGGGTGGTCGTTGAAGAACTTGCGCACGATCTGTTCGGCCTGGGAGCGGCTGTAGACCTCGGAGGTCTCCTTGATGGTGAGGTCGATGTTGGGAATGAACTGTTCGGCCAGGGCGGCAGCGTTGCCGGTGCGCATGGCCTGCACCACTTTGTCCCGCACAGGATCCTGGGCATGAAGCCCAAGGACCAGGAGCAGGGACAACAGCAGCGCGAGGGGACGGCTCATGGGATGGCTCATTTGCGCCGAAATTTGCAAATACCGGGCCGAATTCGCCCCATCGTTACCGGAGAGTTACGAACAACGTCAATTGCATGAGGATCAGACTGATATGGGTGGCTCGAACGGACCGCGGCTTCGTGCAGGAGGGCGTGGCGCACTACTTGGGAAGGGTGCGGAGGACCTGGGAGGTGGAGGAAGTGGTGGTCCCGGAGGAGGGCCGGGGGGATGCAGCCCACCAGCAGCGCGTGGAAGGCGAACGGCTCCTGGGAGCACTACGCCCCGGCGAACGGGTGGTGGTGCTGGATGAGCGTGGAAAGGTCTTCAGCAGCGAGGCCTTTGCAGGGCAACTGGGCCGTTGGCGCGATCAGGGTGTGCGACAGGTGGCCTTCGTGGTGGGTGGCTCCTATGGCCATGGCGATGCCGTGCGCGAGCGGGCCGATCTTGTCCTGTCGCTATCGGCCATGACCTTTCCGCATCAGCTGGTGCGGTTGTTGCTGGCCGAGCAGGTGTACCGGGCGCAGCAGATCCTGGGGGGGAGCGGGTATCATCATTGAGGGTTTGCGGGACCTCTATCTTTGTCTTTGAATGGCAGCCACTACGAGCCCGATCGATATCGCCCTTTGGGAGTATATGGCCGTAGCATTGTACACGTTCGTTGTGGCGATCGTTTATTCCCGTCATAAACGCGTAAGGATAAGATCAAACCCGGAGTATAAATATTATTTATGGGGTTTATACGTCAAAATAATCGGGGCGGTCGGGTTTTCAATGATATATGTTTATTATTATGGGAATGGTGATACAGTGAGTTTTTTTTTATCAAGTATACCACTGGCTAAAATACTCGCCATAGATCCCCTACGTTTCTTCGAAGCATTGGTGGTCGATAATTCATGGGAGAACCGATATAAGATATTCGACCCATCAGTGGGCTATCCTATCGGATATGTTTATATCGATGACCGCACCTATTTCCTGGTAAAGCTTATATCGCCTCTCACGTTCATCAGCTTTCATAGTTTCCTGTTAACAGGTGCGATCATTGGCACGCTCGCTTTCGAAGGGGTGTGGCGGTTGTTCAGGACCTTGGTTCGGTACTATCCTTCCCTGACGAGCAAGTTCGCAGTGGCTGTGCTCTTCATGCCCTCAGCGGTTTTTTGGGGATCTGGGATCATTAAGGATACTTTCACCTTTAGCGCAATGTGTTGGAGTATACATGCGCTGGATAATATATTTTTCAGGCGTTGGAAGGTGGTTTATTCATGGTTTCAATTGATCGGGTGCACCCTTGTTCTGCTTGCCATGAAGCCCTATATATTCATGGTGCTTTTGCCTTCTGCGTTGTTGTGGTTGATGTATCATCGTATTTCACAGATACGGAGCGGTCTGGTTCGTTTATTAGTGTTGCCCGCAGGTATTGTATTATTTACATTCGGTTCCTATTTTATTTTAGTGGCAATGGGCGACCGGCTTTCAAAGTTCTCATTGAACCAAGCGCTGGATACGATCATTACGGGCCAGGAGGACATGAAACGGAATCAGCGTTATGGCGACAATTATTTCGATCTTGGGCCTCTGGATAGGAGTTGGGTCGGCGTTGCATCCAAAGCACCGCAAGCGGTCATTGCCGGCCTCTATCGCCCTACGTTGTTCGATAGTCGCAACGTGGTCATGCTTATCGCAGCACTGGAGAATCTGTTCTTGGTGGCGCTCACGGTGATGGCATTATGGAAGGCTCGTATCTGGCATTTGGTGACCCTCATAAGAGTGAATCCGATGTTGCAGATGTTTTTCTTTTTCGTGCTGGTCTATGCATTCATCATTGGCGTTTCCACACCGAACTTTGGAGCCCTCGTCCGGTTCAAGATACCGATCCTGCCGCTGTTGGTTTCTGGATTGTTCATTGTAGTTCATATCATGAATGCGCGCAACGCAGAGATCCGAACTGGAGGACGTTTCAATATGGGTTGGTATACGGATGGAGAGGAAGGTGCTCAAGCACGTCGCAGCACCGCTATCCTGCGCGCTCGAGGGCGGGTCGTGAGGAATGCTCATGGTCCTGGCAAGGCCCAGCGATAGTGGGTACTTCGGTTCATGCGCGGTCGAAACGATCGAGGGTGACCAGAAGAACCTCTTACCTGCCTAATGGTGGGCGGTCGGATGGTATGCGCTGCCAGCGTTCGACCGCGCAAGGCCCTCGAAGAGCGGATATTGGATCGCTGGAACGATGTGTGCGACCGTGGAGGCAGCCGTACCTTCCCGACTTGGTGGGAACAGTAGGGACGAACGAGAGGGAGCAGCAACGCTTCGCCATTTTCGCCGCCGTTGCGAGGTGCTTCGGGGTGCCTTTGGGTCAGATCTGCGCGCGTTCAGCATAGCGTGCAGAATGGATCGTTCTACATCATGGGTGTACACTGTTCGACCTCTCGAGCATGCTGACATTTATGGATATCAGGTTCGTCCATTCGGATGGGCGAGCTGCGACGATATCACGCATTTAGTGAGGACCTCAGCGGAAATGATCGCCGTTCCGGACAGGCGATATAACGACTTACGATAGACGAGTGATAATGTGGACCACGAATTTGTCCTTCTTGTGGGATTTTATCTCGGCCTGTCCGGCCAGAAGCGAGTTCATATTCGTGCTTCCATGACGTCCAGCAATGATCATACTGCCGTCAATAATGCTGAAATTCCATTGGTGTAACCCCATGTATCCCGCAGCATCGGCAACATTCTCTTCGTGGCGCAGGTAGAAGGAACAGCCAGGCTTGAGAAGTTCGAAGACCTTCGATATTGCAAGCACAGGATCATGCGAGTGATCCAGGCAGTTGTTGGCGTGGATGAGGTCGAAGCTCCTAGGTGGGAAAAGCGTGTCGATATGTTCAGCCTCACCTTTCAGCACAGCCACGGGCACGTTCACACCATGCTTCTTGCACAACGCAGCGTAAACATCAGCCAGCGGATCCACACAATGCAGCTCCACTTGCTTGCCAGGCAGTGTTTTGCCCACGCGGGACAATGGACCCGAGCCAACATCGAGCACACGAATGACCGGACCGGGAACATGGTCAACGAGGCGCGCAAGTTCTCCACTCAAGGGGGTTCCCGGATCACAGCGCTGGCGCCCTTCCTCCGAGGGAGGAACACCATTGACCGGAGCATAGTTACTGGCGATATAGCCTTCCCAGAACGCGATCTCATCCTTCATACCGATACGCCACTTCATTTTCTGCGGCAGTGGAAGGTACTTGCAGGCGTGAAGTAGTATCTTGTTGGGCAGGCTAAGCATGGCTCCGTCGCATTCCTATTGCTGGACCAAGGTAGGTGCTCACCGGTATCCGTATTGCACGGGGTCCAAAAAAAGGATGCGCGGCGTGCGGATCCGATCAACTCGAGCAGATGTGACCCGAGCTCGTTGGCAGGCTGTTCTGCACGGTGCTGATCCGCCCGGGCGTGAGGGGGCGTGCTGCTAGAACGCTTGATGTTCCATGAACGATCTGAGGGCTTTGGCCCGATGGCTCATGCCGTTCTTCAGCTCGGTGGGCATTTCCGCGAAGGTCAGGGTATGTCCAATGGGGATGAACACGGGATCATAGCCGAAGCCGTGAGAACCCTTGGGATCCATGGCGATCGTTCCTTCAACAACACCGGTATAGCAATGGGCCTTGCCGTTCGCATCGATGTAGGCTAGAACGGTTCGGAAGCGGGCCCTCCTGTCGTTATGCTCCTCCAATCTGTTCAAGAGCTTCCGGATATTGGCGGCCATATCGCGCTGAGGCCCGGCATAGCGTGCGCTGAAAACACCAGGTTCACCATGCAGGGCCGGTATCTCAAGACCGGTATCGTCCGACAGGCAGGGTAGTCCGCATAGTTCATGAACGGTCATTGCTTTCTGAAGGGCATTATCCTCGAGCGTCCGACCGGTCTCCTCCAGATCGCCTGTTATTCCGATCTCCGGGAGACTGAAAAGGTTCATTCTGGACGGCAACATTGCTCGGAGTTCCAGCAGCTTGCCAGGGTTCGATGTGCACACTACCAGGGAGGTGTTCATGAGCGGAACGATCGGGGCCGACGATCATCAAGTGTGTAAGTGCGGGGACCTTGAGGCGTCAAGGGAGGCGCAAAGGTGTGACCGATGAGGCAACCGTTTTAAGTCTGCTGCATCTTCATGAGGCAATGATCGGATATAGGCAGGCAGTTCCAGGACCAGATGCGGCAGAGCGGTCGACGGGCAGGCCTTCCCGGCCGAGCATGTACATTCGCATGCCGAACCATCGGCGTTCGTTCTACCTGGTCTACGCATGAACACTCTGACGACAAAGACTTTGCGCACTGTGGTGGACGCCCGCAAATGGAGTCCAGTGCCTGACGTGCGGGAGCTGTTCGCCTACCGGGACCTATTCCTCACGCTGACCTATCGTGATATTCGGGTGAGGTACGCTCAGACCATGCTCGGCCTCACCTGGGCGCTGTTGCAGCCCGTGGCCACGCTGGTCGTACTGGGGCTTGTGTTCGGTCGTGTAATGCGGGTGGATACGCAAGGGGTTCCCTATGCCTTGTTCGCTGTGGTGGGTATTGCTGTTTGGACTTACTTCTCCTTCGTGTTGAAGGAGTCCGGCGGATCGATCATCGGGGCGCAGGATGTGGTCCGAAAGATCTATTTCCCGCGGCTTATCATCCCCTTGAACAAGGCTACTGTTGGTCTGGTGGACCTGTTCGTAGCCTTAGTGTTGATGGCATTCTTGTTCATCCATTATCGGGTCGTGCCAACTTCACATGCACTCTATGCCCTTCTTTTCCTGGGAGGGGTCATGGTATCTGCATTGGGTGTCGGTATCTGGATCAGTGCATTGACGATCCGTTTCCGCGACTTGCAACACGTGGTCCCTTTTCTGGTCCAGTTCGGACTGTTCGCAACGCCTGTAGCCTATCCTGCTTCGGTGGCCGTCAATACGCTGCCAGAGTACCTGCAGTACTTTTATTTTCTCAATCCGATGGCAGGGCTGATCGAGGGTTTCCGGTGGAGCCTTTTAGGAGTGGGCGAATGGAATGGTCTCTGCACACTATCGGTATTATCCGGGCTGTTCCTGTTCGTGACCGGCCTGTTCTATTTCCGATCCGTAGAGCGTACGATCGCGGACCTTGTCTGAACCTAACGAATGAGCAAGCGAGTAATTCATGTTTCGGGCCTGGGTAAGCGGTTCCATGTGAAGGGGCGGTCGCCCATCGATCTGCGCGCGGGAATTGCGGAGAACGTGAAGCGCCTGTTGTCCTCTAAGGGAGATCCGTTCTGGGCAGTGCGCGATGTCAGCTTCGAAGTGCATGAAGGCGAAACCCTCGGTATTGTGGGGCGAAACGGCGCAGGCAAGAGCACCTTGCTCAAAATGCTATCGCGCATCACCTATCCCACCGCCGGGCGATTCGAGATAAACGGACGCATGAGTTCGCTGCTTGAAGTTGGTACCGGCTTCCACATGGAGCTCAGCGGCAGAGAAAATGTGTATCTGAATGGCACGATATTGGGCATGCGCCGCACCGAGGTGAAGAGCAAGTTCGATGAGATCGTGGCGTTCAGTGGCGTGGAAGAATTCATTGACAGCCCGGTGAAATTCTATAGCAGCGGTCAGAAGGTTCGGCTTGCCTTTGCAGTGGCGGCCCACCTGGAGCCGGAGGTGTTGATCATCGATGAGGTGTTGGCAGTGGGCGATGTGGAGTTCCAGCGGAAATGTTTGGGGAAGATGAAGGACGTGGCCTCGAACGGCAGGACCGTATTGTTCGTGAGCCACAACATGAGTGCGGTGAACAGCTTGTGTGAACGCTCGCTGCTGCTGAACAAGGGCATGGTGGAGATGATGGGCCCCACTTTGGAGGTGACCCGTCGATACATGTCGAGCAACCATGATGACCCACCTGGTGAACGTGACCTGAGCTTGTTGCCGTCCAAACAGGATCAGGCTGCACGAATACTGGCTGTACGGATAACGGACAAGGCGGGAGCGGTGATTCGGCATGGCTTGGTGACGGAGTCCTTCTTTGTTCAGCTGACCTATGAGGTGTACCGTTCGGGTTTCCGTCCCCAACCCGTAGTGCTTCTCTTCAATTCCCAAGGCGAACAGGTTTTCACTTCGTTCCCAGGTATGGATACGGAGATGGATTATTCCCCCGGTCGATATACCATCCAACTACAAATACCGCCAGACCTGTTGAATGCGGACACGTACCACTTCACACTTTGGCTTGTAACATGGTTGCCATACAAGGCGCATCAGGTGGCGGAGAACATCATGTCCATTGAAATACTGGATGACATACACTCGCCCACCCATCCGGTCAGCAACCGTAAACTCGGGGGGGTGGTGCGACCGAACCTTACTTGGCTGAGGGTGGAGGGATGATCGGACCGAAGTCGCATATCCTTGTCATTGCCTATTCGCACCTGAACCGCGATGCCCGGGTGAAACGTCAAGTGGATGCCCTGATGGTCGACCATGTGGTCCATACGGCCGGCTTCTCACCGGCGGGTAACGAGAACGGCAGCTTCACTCGCCTGGAGGAGCATGAGGTGCCTGTCAACGCACCTGTGGTGCTACGGAAGTTCCATGCAGGTATGGTCCGTGCGCGACGGTGGCTGCTGCGGGATCGCTTGAAAGCGTACGGTGCTTTCTATTGGGATACAACACGCCGCGCATTAAGTCGCTCGCTAAAGCGCCTTCCCGTGGACCTCGTGTTGGCCAACGACATCGATGCATTGCCACTGGGGGCGGAGGTGGCGGGTGATCGGGCTTTCTTTGTCTATGATGCACATGAGTTCAGTCCCCGCCAGCAGGATGGTGACAGCCTTTGGGTGAAGCGATATGGAGGCTACTACACGTCGCTTTGCAGGACGTACATGCCGACAGCGCATGCCTGCTTCACAGTGAGCGACAGCATTGCGTCGGCGTACAAGGAACTCACTGGTGTCAAGCCTGAAGTGATATGGAATGCACCACAGTACGAGGAGCTTCGGCCACAAGCCTCCCTCGGCGGGCGGGTCCGTCTTGTACACCATGGTATGGCCAGCCCCTATCGCAATACGGAGGGTCTTATCGCGATGATGGATGATCTGAGCTCCTCCCATGAGCTTCATCTTCATCTTGCGCCCATCGCGGATCGTGCCTATCGGGAGAAGATCGAACGATCGGTGAACGACCGGCCTCATGTTCATCTGCATCCCGCCCTTCCTCCGGCAGAGCTTGCCGCCGCGTTGAACGGTTACGATATCGGTGTTCACTATTTGCCACCCACCAGTTTCAATCATATGCATGCGATGCCGAACAAGCTGTTCGATTATGTGCAGGCCCGTCTGGCGATCGTGGTTTCTCCCAATCCGGCCATGGCTGAACTTGTGCGGGTACACAAGCTGGGCACGGTGGCTCACGACTTCAGTTTGTCCGCATTAGCCGATGCCCTTCGCGAATTGAGCCGGGAGCAGATAGCAGCCTTCAAGCAAAGCGCCCATCAGCAGGCCTTCGAACTATCGGCATACGCAGGGGTCGAACGTCTGCGGTCCACAGTAACGCGCCTGCTTGCCACCCGTTCGCACTGAAGGCATGGGACGCATCGCATATCCATCATCAGAGCCTGTTCTGGAAGTCCGATACCCATGCAGGTCGGCCTCGCGAAGCGGTTCCGATAGGCGACATCCCGTGGCGACGGGACCGCAGGTCTTCGTTGGTGGCATGGAACATGACAGGCAACAGTGCTGTGCTGGTGCCCTGGAGGGGGGGGGGCACGAAGCCATCCTTGACCACCGAACACGATGATGAAAGTTGAGCGACCAATGAGCCGCGGGTGGGAGGATCCGGCACGCGCTGGTGCTTCGGATGCCGCTCTTCCGTTGGTCAGCATCATCATGCCTGCCTATAATGCCGCTCGGTTCATCGAACAGGCCATCTGCTCAGTGCTCGAACAAACATGGCTGAAGTGGGAATTACTGGTGATAAATGATGGTAGCACGGACGATACGCTGGCTCATTTGACGAAATTTAACGACGATCGTATAAAGGTGCTAAGCCAGCCGAATAAAGGCGTAAGTGCTGCCCGGAATACAGGTCTGGATATGGCTGTGGGCAAATATGTGGTCTTTTTGGATGCGGATGATGTGCTGCCGAAGAACAGCATCAGTGTGCGTGTAGAGGTTTTGGAGACCCGACCAGAGGCGGCGTTCGTGGATGGTGTAGTGCTGGCCTTGGACCATAGGACGGGCAAGCTGACACCTCATCATCAACCAAGTGGTGAAGGCATACCTTTTGATCGTTTGATGCGGATGGATGAACGCGTGTTCTTTGGTCCAAGCTGGATGATCCGGAGTTCAGTGCTGATGGGTGCGCGATTTCCAGTGGAAATGAGGCATGCAGAAGATCTGGCGTTCTATTTAACGCTGGCACGTCGGGGGCAATACAGGCATGTGGATGAAGTGGTGCTGCACTATCGACGTGGTCATGGATCAGCAATGGGGGACCTCGATGGGCTTGCCAAAGGGTATGCCCAGCTCAAGAGCTACGCAGCGAAACTAAGCCCCCCCCCTGAGAAGGTCCAGCTGCAAAAGATGCAGAAACGCATCGCCGGCATCCTTTGGCGGTCTTATGTCAAGGCCGGCAGGCCCCGAAAAGCGTTGTCACACCTATGGTCCTGGATAAAGCATACTGACAATGAGTAAAGAGGTCCTCTTCCTTAGTTATTGGAGCCTTCGCGAGCCGTTGAACGCTTCGGCGGTATTCCCATACCTGCGTATCCTTTCGGAACGACCGGACGTGAGGAGGATCCACTTCATCACCTTGGAGACCGCGAAAGGCAAGATGCCGCAGGTGGAATTGGATATTCCCAAGGTCGTGCACACCGCTTTGGAGCCGGTATCGTTCCTGCCGCATCTGGCAGCCAAGGCGTTGCTTTTCCTCTGGTCCATTCCGTTCCTGGTGGGATACATCAAGCGCAACAAGATCGATCTGATGATCGCTAAAGCCTCCATAGCTGGTGCGTTGGCCGACCTGGTGAGCATGTGGATCCGAGTGCCTTACAATGTGGAATCCTTCGAGCCCCATTCGCAATACATGTTGGAATGCGGGGTTTGGAGATCGAATAGTATCCGATTCAGATTCTCGCGTTACATGGAGGAGCGACAGATAGCAAGGGCTCGATTTGTTGTAACGGTGACCCATAACCATCGTGTTGATCTGATAAGTGCAGGTGTTTCTCCCGAACGAGTTTACGTCATCCCGAGCATTACAGACCTTGATGCCTTCCGATTTGATCCACAGGCGGGTTGCGAGATCAGGACGGCATTGGATATACCATTGACGGCAAAGGTTGGCATCTATGTGGGCAAGTTCGGAGGACTCTACTTCGATGAGGAAGCCTTTCAGATCTTCGCACGCGCGATCGAGCACTTTGGAGACATGCATATCGTCGTGCTGTCCCCTAGTGATCATCAAGAGCTTCACCGAAAGGCAGCCGAAGCGGGGATCCCCATCGCGCGCTTTCATGTAGCTACGGCACGACATGTGGATGTGCCTCGGTTCCTGTCTGCGGCAGACATGGCATTCAGCACCATCCGGCCTGCTCCAATAAAGCGCTATCAGTGTCCGATCAAGAATGGCGAGTATTGGGCCTGCGGGCTTCCGATCATCATGACGGACGAGGTGTCAGACGACCATTTAATGATGAGGGAGGGAGTGGGTGGGAGTGTATTCAAAGCCGACCTGAGCGATCTTGAACAAGCCTTCAGAACGGTTGAACTGATCTTGACCGACCCCGACCATAAGGATCGGATGCGTTCGTTAGCGACGCGGTTCAGATCAATGGACATAGCGCGTTCCGTGTATCAGCACATCATTTGAACGTCCCGCTCCGCCTTGGCTGCTGCCAAGGCATGCCACGTGCCGAGAGAGGGGGTGTCCAGGCGACATCGTGCATGAACAGTGGTGCATGTCTCGTCGGGCACAGGTGGTGGTCACCTGGTCATGATGGTGCTACCGTTCCGTGAACTGTGTGCTCCTGGAGTGCCTCCAAGCGATCGATCCAGGTATCCATGCTGGCGTCCCAGTGATATGCGGACAAAGCGACGGGATCAGGTTGTAGGTCCGGTTCAGAGCCTGTTCGTTTGCGTTCCATTAATGAGGTGATACGATCGACCATCTCACGAGCGTTGCTTACAACATACCCTGTCCTTGTCTTTTCAAGGATCTCTTCGGGCAGGTCTCGCCCGGTGCTTACTTGCAGAACCGGTTTCCCACTTCCAATATACTCCAGGAATTTGAGAGGAAGGATGCCGAACTTCCCCTTGAATCCTACGTGGAGCAACAGGTCTGAACGGGATTGCTCATGGAGTGTTTCGATACGCCCCATCCGGCCGTGTGTCCAAACGAACGGCAGGGCGTTGATCGAGCGTATGACCTGTAGGAAAGCCCGGGGGGCTTGTGTCGGGGCAGGACCAATGAACCTGACCTGCAATCTGGTGCATAGATCGGGGTGTTCCCTAGCAAGCAATTCCAATCCATCGCGGACCAATGACCATTCCTGCTCCTCGTAGAGCATTCCTGTGTATGTCATGACGAATGTATCTCCGCTGCACTCGGTTGGTGGTGCGCTCATTGGAGACCCGTTCAGCACCACATGACCAGATGCCATGCCAAGCACTGATCGTGCGTTACTAAGCACCCCGGGTGTCGCAGCTGTTATCAGAGCGGCGAGGCGTCCTATGGACCGTTCCGCCCGGCTTTGGCGGATGCGAACGAGCCATCCGCGCAAGCCTTTACGTCTGTCGAACAGAGAAAGTGCGACACGTCGATCCCGGATGTTCCAAGGATCCCGGTAATCAAGGCAGAAGGGAATGCGCCAAGCGTGTGCAAGGTCGCGGGCATATTCGAAGTAATTCCATGGCGGCCCGGATGCGATGATCACGTCCGGTCGAACGAAAGTGCGGACCACATCCTTTACATCGAGGTCAAGTCGGGCCTTCCGTCCTGTTGGAAGTAGCACATCTCCCCAAAGCTCCCCGATGGGACGCAGCAAGGCTGATCGCCCGAACCAAGTATAGATGAGATAAATGATCTTCAGTATCCAAGGAGCATCCTTGGGAACGGTGATACGGTGGAGTCGATGAACCGTTATACCTGTTAAGTCGGCAGGCCATTGATCCAAGGTCGCGATATGCTCACAGATCACTGACACCTCATGCCCACGATCCACAAGCCTTTTCGCGAGATGATACGACCTGCGCCCACTGGTCAGGTTCGCTGGCGGGAATCCTTGGCAAAGGATCAGAACATGCATCACAGCCGGGCTCGCATCAACATACCGTCCACCACAAGATCCACCCCTGTCGCCACACCGATACCCGCGGCCTCCAGCATTTTCGGATAGATACTGGCCTT
>JALOLX010000257.1 GCA_025455765.1 Flavobacteriales bacterium
TGGCCGTGGAGATGCTGAACCTGCGCATGATGCGCAATCAGCTGCTGAAGGGCACCGGGGCCGATCAGGGCAACTGAGCCACGCGGGTGGCTGTGGGCACCGAACCACCGATGCCTTGCAGCACGATGTCACGGTCATTGCCCGCACCGGCGTAACGCACCAGTCCGTCGAGGTTGGAATCCTCTGTCCAGTATCCAGCGACCGTCCCCGTAGGAACAGAACCGCCGACACGGGTGAGGATGGCGTCGCGGTCGTTGCCTGAACCGGTGTAGCGCAATACGCCATCGCGCAGGCAATCGCCCGCTACCAGCAGTCTGCGGGCACCGCTCGCGTTGGTGGCCAGCGCTCCCCCTTGCAAAGCCACACTGCCGTTGCTGAGGTCGAGCGCGGTGCTGGAGGCCGTCAGGTTCACCGCAGCAGCCGTGATGATGCCCAGGTGGTTGCGGTGCCGGAGGGCCACGCGGTACGACCCTGCAGGTGCGGCGATCGACACCGGTGAAGTGCCGTCCACGGCCACGATATCGCCATCGCTTTGCAGCAGTGCGCTGCGGGTGGCAACGATCGTAGCGGGGTTGGCTGCATCACGCAGCTCCAGCACCACCCAGTCCACAATGGCGTTCACTCCGGTAACGGCGAGTACGGACGATGTGGTGGTCTCGCCGCCCCCACCCACATGCGTGTAGCCAAGCACCGTGTACGGTTCCACCGTGGGGAGGAGGCCCAGGTCGCGGAGGGCCGTGTTCATGCGCGTGGTGGTGCTGTTGTAAGGCCCTTCGAGGTAGGCACGTGCCGCGATCTGCACCTGTTGCGTGGCATTGGGGTCGTAGCCATCGAGCACGGTGGTGGTGTTCGCCGGATCGAGCCAGTCGCGCAGACGGGTGGAGGCGGAGGTGCCATCCCAGCTGAAGCTGAACTTCGCGCAACCGGTGAACACGGTGGCCGCGTTGCTGCAGGTCTGTGCGCCTTCGGTCATGTGGCCGATGATGCGCTTGTTATGATCGAAGAGGGGCGACCCACTGGAGACCGGCTCCACGATGCCGCTGTCCCAGAAGTTGCGCCACATGTTGATGCCCTCCGCATCGGCGTACGAAGTGGCGGGGTTGTTGTCGAAGCTGATCTTCTTCACGTCGAACAAGGGGTGGTGGATCACCGTCTGGTTCTGCGGGTTGTTGCCCGAGCGGTCCCATCCCGCGTAGTACACATTGTAGCTGGCAGGCGGCGTATCGAAGAGCTCCAGCAGGCAGAAGTCATCGAAGTAGAACGATGCGCGACGCACGCCACCGGTAAGGGTCTGGGTGGTTGGACCGGCATCGCCCACACAGGCGGGCGCCTCGTAGTTGAAGTAGAACACCCACTGCGCCTCATTGGGCTGGTAACAGTGGTTGGCCATGTAGAAATACGGACGTCCTGGTGTGGCGGTGTTGTTCACGAGGGAGCCCGTGCAGCCGTTGCCATCGGGGCGCAGAAAGAGCGCCACGGCGCGCTTCTGGTCCTGCCACCCAGCAGCGCTCGGACAGGCCACGTTGTTGTGGCACGGTGAGCTCTGATAGCCGGGGTTGATGTCGCGCAGGTACCCAGCCTCGCCGAAGCGGAAGATGTCGGAGATGCCATGGGTGATGCTCGCCAGATGCAGCTGGCCAGCATCGTTACCCGGAACGATGTACTCCACCACCACACGATCACCCGGCACCACCTGCGTGGCCATGCCGCCACCGGGAAGCATGTTGCTGTCGCGGAACGAACCGATGTAGAAGGTCCGGTCGGCGTTGTAGAGGAACACTTCAGCACCGGCCGGCAGCTGCCATACATCGAACTGCAAGCTGAGCATCACCGCGCCGGGGCTCTCGATCACCACCTGCCCCACACGACGGCCACCGGGCAACAAGGTCCAGTCGGCGGCGTGCACCAGGTCGGCACTGTGGAAGCGTTGCACGCCGTAGCGGAATTCCCCGTCGGTGCTCATGGCCGCCGCCTGTTCCACCGGATCGGGTCCCATCACCGTGATCACCGGCACCCCGTTGCGCAGTGCCTCACCATCGCCCCAGTTCAGCGGTTGACCACCATGTGCGTGTTGGGCCTGGGCTGCATCGGCCAGGAACAGTGTACATCCGGCCAGCAGCAGTCCGTACAGGGAGCGTTCCAAAGAGATCTTCGCCATGGAAGGTATCGAGGGGTTGAGGTGGCGGATGTCCATGGTATTGGGGTCAGCGAGCGGTGATGACGAAGGCGGTGCGGCGGTTCTGTGCGCGGCCCTCCGGGGTATCGTTGCTGGCCATGGGCTTGGTGGGCCCCAGACCTTGGAAGGACAGCCGTGCCGCCGGGATGCCCTTGGCACGAAGGTACTCCATCACGGTGAAGGCCCGATCGGCGCTCAACGCCATGTTCTTCTCCAAGGCACCGACATTGTCCGTGTGGCCTTCGATCCTGATCTTCACCGAGGGGTTCTCCTGGAGGAAGACGATCAGTTCATCCAGGATGTACTCGCTGCTCTTGGTGATGTCCGCCGAGCTGGTGGCGTAGCGGATATCGCTCACACGATAGCTCTTTCCCACTTCGATCTTCTGCACGCTCATGTCCACCCGGGCCACACCGGCGCGCACCGTATCCTCCACACTGAAGCTGCGCGACTCGAACACGTGGTCCTCCTTCTTCACGGTCATGATCACGTCGCTACCCGGCTTCAGGCGTAGCACGGTGGCGTACTTGCCATCGTTCCCGTCCACCTCGATCACGTCCACCTTGCGGGTGTCCATGTACTTGATCTCCACGCGGGCGTTCTTCACCACCTGACCGTTCTCGTCGCGCACCTCGCCCTTCACGATGAGCACATCCTCCGGCCTGGCATCCTTGGGTAGCTCGAACCCGTAGATGTCCAGCCCACCCACCCCTCTGAAGCGTCCACTCGCGAAGTATGCGGTACGGCCATCGGCGCTCACGATGAGCCCATGCTCATCCTCCCCCGTATTGATCGGAGCGCCGATGTTCTGCGGCTTGCTCCACTTGCCATCGTCGCCCATGCGGGTGAAGAAGATGTCGTAGCCACCGATGCTGCGGTGGCCCTGGCCTTCGGCATTGGGACGTGCAGCGAAGTAGAGCGTGCGGCTGTCGCTGTGCATGAACGGTGCCTTCTCATCCCCCAACGTATTGATCCCCGGCACCGGACGCCCTGGCGACCACACGCCTTTCGCATCACGCGTGCTGAAGAAGATGTCCATGCCATCGGTGTTCTGCGCCTGCCGGGCATAGTAGAGCGTGCGTCCATCGCCACTGAGCGACGGCTGGCTCTCCCATGAATCGGGTCCGTTGACGCTCGGGCCCAGGTCGTCCATTCCGCTCCACTCCCACTCCTGGCCGCCGATATCGAGGTTGAA
>JALOLX010000258.1 GCA_025455765.1 Flavobacteriales bacterium
ATGTTGGGCGTGGACCACGATCGTGTGCATGACCTGCAGCACGACTTTCTGTTCCGCATCGCCGAGATCAAGCGCATGGCGCAGGTGCCGGTGGACCAGCAGCTCTTCGACCGTGTGTATGGCAAGGATGCGGTGAGCGATGAGGCCGGCTTCCGCGCCAAGGTGAAGGAGGGGTTGGAGAACATGTTCCGCCGGGACAGCGATCGCCTCTTCACGCGCGAAGTGTTCCGCGCCTTGGCGGATCGCACCAGTGTGGAACTGCCGGATAGCTTCCTCAAGCGCTGGATCCAGGAGACGAGCGAAAAGCCCATCACCCCGGAGGAAGTGGAGCAGGGCTATGCAGGATATGCCGATGGCCTCAAGCGCCAGCTCATCCAGGACCGCGTGGTGGAGAAGTACGGCCTGGAGGCCAAGGGCGAAGAGCTCGATGCCTTTGCCAAGCGCTACGTCTCCGACCAGTTCATGCAGTACGGCCTGCCCGCTCCGGAAGGCGAACAGCTGCAGCAGATGTCTGCACGCATGCTCGGCGACCGTGAACAGCTGGGCCGCATGCGCAACAGCATCGTGGAGCAGAAGCTCATGGCCCACTTCAAGGCGCTGCTCAGCCCGAAGGATGAACGCATGAGCTTCGATGCCTTCGTAAACTTGGCCCGCATGGCCTGAGCCTTGCGCGCATCATCCACTCAGTAAACAACGCATCACCGATGTTCCCCAAGGACGAATTCCAACAGTATGCCGTGAAGCATCGCGGCATCAGCAGCAACACGCTGCACAGCTATACCAGCCACCTGGTCACCTCCTCCATGACCCCCTACATCATCGAGGAGCGTCAGCTGAACGTGGCCCAGATGGACGTGTTCAGCCGCCTGATGATGGACCGCATCATCTTCCTCGGCACGGGCATCAACGATCAGGTGGCCAACATCATCCAGGCGCAGCTGTTGTTCCTGGAGAGCGTGGACGCCAAGAAGGACATCCAGATCTACATGAACAGCCCGGGGGGCAGCGTGTATGCCGGTCTGGGCATCTATGACACCATGCAATACATCAACTGCGATGTGGCCACCATCTGCACCGGCATGGCCGCTTCGATGGGGGCGGTGCTGCTGTGTGCCGGCGCAAAGGGCAAGCGCAGCGCGTTGAAGCACAGCCGTGTGATGATCCACCAGCCGCTGGGCGGTGCCGAAGGGCAGGCGGTGGACATGGAGATCACCGTGCGCGAGATCGTGAAGCTGAAGAAGGAGCTCGTGAAGCTGAAGAAGGAGCTGTACGAGATCATCAGCCACCACAGTGGCCAGCCCTTCGAGAAGGTGGAAAAGGACAGCGACCGCGACTACTGGATGATCGCTGAAGAGGCCAAGGCCTACGGCATGATCGACGAGTTGCTGGTGAAGCACAAATAAGCGCTGAACACGTTCCGGCCGCAGTGGTCGTGGAACGGGTACACATCGGGAAGGCCGGGGGGAGCGATCCACCCGGCCTTCGTCGTATCTTGCAACCCTTTCCGCGCGATCTGCGTATAGGGAAGATAGAGGTCTCCTCCGATGGATAAGAAAGACATCAAGTGTTCGTTCTGCGGCCGCGACAAGCAGGACACCAACGTCCTCATCGCGGGCATCACCGGGCACATCTGCGACAGCTGCATCACGCAGGCGCAGAACATCATCAGCGAGGAGCTCAGCCAACGCTCGCGCAACGAGATGGAGGGCAGTCTGATCCTCCAGCGCCCTTCGGACATCAAGCGCTTCCTCGATGAGTACATCATCGGTCAGGACGATGCCAAGAAGGTGCTGAGCGTGGCGGTATACAACCACTACAAGCGTCTGCTGCAGCGTCCGGCATCGGCCCTCGATGAGGTGGAGATCGAGAAGAGCAACATCATTCTGGTGGGCGAGACGGGCAGTGGCAAAACCCTGCTGGCGAAGACCATCGCCCGCATGCTCAACGTGCCGTTCGCCATTGCCGATGCCACGGTGCTCACCGAGGCCGGTTATGTGGGTGAGGACGTGGAGAGCATCCTCAGTCGCCTGCTACAGGCCGCTGATTACGATGTGAGCAAAGCGGAGCGCGGCATCGTGTTCATCGACGAGATCGACAAGATCAGCCGCAAGAGCGACACACCGAGCATCACGCGTGACGTAAGTGGCGAAGGTGTGCAGCAGGCCCTGCTGAAGCTGCTTGAAGGAAGCACGGTGAGCGTACCTCCGCAGGGTGGTCGCAAGCATCCCGAGCAGAAGCTCATCCAGGTGGACACGCGGAACATCCTGTTCATCTGCGGTGGCGCGTTCGATGGCATCCAGAAGATCATTGCGCGTCGGGTGAAGAGCAGCGCGGTGGGCTACAGCGCCAGCAAGGAAGGCCGCATCAGCGACGACAACCTGTTGCAATACGTGAGCCCCACGGATCTGCGCAGCTACGGACTGATCCCCGAACTCATCGGTCGCTTCCCAGTGCTCACCTACCTCGATCCGTTGGATAAGGAGAGCCTGCGTCGCATCCTCACCGAGCCCAAGAACGCGCTGGTGAAGCAGTACGTGAAGCTGTTCGAGATGGACAAGGTGAAGCTCAGCTTCGACAAGAAGGTGCTCGACTTCATCGTGGAGAAGGCCCTCGACTATCGCTTGGGTGCGCGGGGCTTGCGCAGCATCTGCGAGGCCATCATGACCGATGCGATGTACGAGATCCCGGGATCGGAGGAGAAACCCACCGAACTGCGGGTGACCTTGAGCTATGCGCGCGACAAGTTCGAGCGCTCGCGCCTGAGCAATCTGAAGGTGGCCTGATCGCCAACCGCGCTGGGGTTCGTACCTTCGGCCTTGCTGAACAAGCGTTCATACCGCGTGTTCTTCAAGCCGTTGACCAACCCCCTACCATGAAGCAGACCCTTCTTTTCGCTGCGCTGTTCTCCAGCGCCCTCGTTGTTGCACAAGACCTTCCGCAACCCAGCCCTCCCGGTGAAGTGGAGCAGGTCGTGGGCCTCACCAAGGTGGAGGTCGAGTATTCCCGCCCCAGCGCCAAAGGCCGCAAGGTGTTCGGTGAGCTGGTGCCCTACGACAAGGTGTGGCGCACCGGTGCCAACCTGAACACCATCATCGAGATCGACAGCGATATCCAGGTGGAGGGAAGCACTCTTCCCGCAGGCAAGTATTCGCTCTTCACCACGCCCGGCAAGGATATGTGGGTCATCCATTTCAACAAGAACGTGGAGCTGTGGGGCGAAGGCGATCGCAAGCCCGAAGAGGACGTGCTCGTGGTGAAGGTGAAGCCCACCACCTGTGACTTCACGGAGACCTTCACGATCACGATCGGCGAGCTGGCTGAGGACAATGCGACCTTGGAGCTCCGTTGGGAGACCACCAAGGTGCCCGTGAAGATCAGTGCCGACGCCACCAAGAAGGCCCTGCAGAACATCGACAAGGCCGTGAACGATCCCGCCGCGGACTTCCGCGTGTTCCACAACAGCGCCCGCTTCCTGGTGGACCGGAAGCTGGATCCCGCTGCAGCGCTCAAGTATGCGCAGATGAGCGTGGACAAGGAGATGAAGTTCTGGAACATGCACACCCTGGCCCTGGCGCAGGCACAGAACGGCAAGTACGCCGCTGCCATCGAGACCGCCCAGAAGAGCATGGAAATGGCCCAGAAGGTGAACTACGAGGCCTACGTGACCATGAACAAGCAGAAGATCGAAGAGTGGTCGAAGATGAAGTGATCCACCCCGCATGAAGTTCACGAAGCCCTCGGGAGACCGGGGGCTTCGTCGTTCATGCCTTTCCCTGCGCTCGGCAGTGCAGCCTGCAACAAGACCGCCAGCACCACCACAATGGCCGGGGCTATCAGGTTGTACCACAGGAAGGCCAACTCCAGCGGGTCGTTACCGTTCACAGCGAACACGTTGTTCTGGTCCAGAAAGAAGTGGACGAGCACCAGGATCTGGCTGCACACCCCCGCGATGAACACCGCCGTGCCGCCGACCCGCTTCAGGAAGAAGGCCACCAGGAAGATGCCCAGGATGGTACCGTAGAACAGCGAGCCGATGATGTTCACGGCCTGGATGAGGTTCTCGAAGAGCGAGAACAGCGCCGCAAAGGCCAGCGCCAGCAGCCCGAAGAGCACCGTGGCCCACTTGGTGGCGCGCACCTGTTCGCCGTCCGTGCGTTCCTTCTTCACCACGTCCACCACGCTCGTGGTGGCCAAGGCGCTCAGCTCCGCACTGGTGCTGCTCATCCCCGCGCTGAAGATCATGGCCAGCAGCAGCCCGATGATCCCGATGGGCATGTGGTCCATGATGAAGGTGATGAAGATGTAGTCCTTGTCGTTGGCCTCGGCAGTGGGGAGCTTGGCCTTCACCTCGGCGCGGTAAGCTTCGCGCAGGCGCTTGTCCTCCGCCAGGGCGGTTGTCAGTTGTTCGTTGTCCGTGGGTTGCCCTGCGCGGTGGGCGGTCACCCAGGCGTTGGCGGAAATGCTGATCTCGGCGGCATTGGTGGCGTGTTGTGCTTGCACATCGGTAGGAAGCCGGTGGATCCGAGCGT
>JALOLX010000259.1 GCA_025455765.1 Flavobacteriales bacterium
ATGTCCGCATCGGTGATGGTGGGCAGCTTGAAGCGCTCGGCCTCTTCCTCGCCGCTGCACGCCAAGCGCGAACCGATGGTGAAGAGGTTGTACTGGATCGTCGCCATCAGTTCCACGTGGTCGCCGATGGACAGGTCGGTGTACAGGCCTACGTGGCTGTTCAGCTCATCCACTGTGCCGTAACATTCGATGCGCAGGTGGTCCTTGCCCACGCGGGTGCCGCCGAGCAGTCCGGTGCTACCCTGGTCGCCGGTACGGGTGTAGATCTTCATGGCCGCAGGTTGTGGTCGGCTAAACTACACCCGGCAGCACCGATGGTTCAGTACCGTAGGCGGAAATGTTCCTTGGCCTGCTCGCTGCGCAGGAACACCAGCCCCAGACTGTAGAGGTCGATGGTGACCGTGACCCGCGGGTGGGCCTTGATCGCGCTCCACGCCGCTTCCATGCCCCTGCTCCAATGGATGTCGTCCAACACCAGCACCGTGTCGTTATGCGCGTGCTGGAGGCACAGCTCGAAGTATTCGCGCGTAGGGCCTTCGGCATGGTGTCCATCGATGAACACCAGGTCCACCGTGTCCATGCGGCGAAGCACATCGGGGAGCGCACTGCGGAAGCTGCCCAGGTGTGGGCACCCTTCAATGGTATGCACATCGCCCTCTTCCGCGCCGCTGGCCAGGTACAGGGTGGTGATGCCGAACGACGTGCCCAGTTCAAGCACCTGCCGCGCATCCAGGTAGCGTGCCAGACGGTACAGGAGCTGCGCCTGCTTGGGCGGCTTCAACGCGGTGCGTGCCATGTCCGCCACGCGGCGCAAGGCCTGGTCATGCACACGCGAACCCGCACCAAGATCGTTCACGCGGATGGTCTGGTCGCTGTCCAGCAGGTCGGCCCGTGCCTGTTCGATCTCCGCATAGGCAGGAAGGACGTCACTGGGCCGCAGCACCTGTGCGATGAGGTCGTACACGAACGGACTGTGTACCCCGTGCCGGTTGCGCGCCTTCACCAGGTGCCCCAGGTAACTGCTCAGTTGACGCAGGTGCTCGCTCATGCTCGAGGCCAAATTTAACGGAGCATGTGTCACAGCATATGCGATCGGGGATGCTTCATGCAACACCTGATGTTCGTCAGTTCGCAGCCGACCGCACCACCTGAGCTTTGTCACGTGCAACCCACAACTGCCCAACGCGTGCTCTGCTATCACTGCGGCGATACCTGCCGTGAGGAGCACTTGGTACACGACGAGAAGGATTTCTGCTGCCAGGGATGCAGGGCCGTGTACGGGCTGCTCCAGGAGAGCGGCCTGTGCGATTACTACGCCATCAGCGATCAGCCGGGCGTGAAGGAGAAGGCCGATGTGACCGAGCTGCGCCCCGAGTTGTTCGACATCCCCGAAGTACGCGACCGTCTGGTGGAGTACAGCGAAGATGGGATCACGCGGGTGACCTTGAACATTCCGCAGATGCACTGCAGCAGTTGCATCTGGCTGCTGGAGAACCTTCAGCGCGTGGAGCCCGCCATCATCCGCTCGCGGGTACGCTTCTCCGAGAAGGAGCTCAGCATCACGTTCCGCGAAGAGCGCTTCAGCCTGCGGGCCTTGGTGGAACTGCTGCGTCGCATCGGCTACGCGCCTCTGCTGAACCGCCCCCAGGACAAGGCCGCGCGCCGCGGTGCAGGGGTGCCGCGCATGCTCTACGTGAAATTGGGGATCGCCGCGTTCGCCTTCGGCAACATCATGCTCTTCAGCTTCCCCGAATACCTGGGTGCTGACGTGAGCGACCGCACCTTGTTGCGAGGCTTCCAATTCCTCAGTCTGGCCTTTTCCATTCCGGTGCTGCTCTTCTCCAGCCAGGAGTTCTTCACCTCCGCTTGGGCTGGCATCCGCACACGTCAGGTCAACATCGATCAGCCCATCGCCCTGGGCATCCTCGCCCTGTTCGCGCGCAGCACGGCCGATGTGTTGCTGGAGACCGGCCCGGGCTACTTCGACAGCCTTGCTGGACTGGTCTTCTTCCTCCTGGTGGGCCGATGGTATCAAGCGTACACGTACCAAGCGCTCAGCTTCGACCGCACCCTGGCGGACTTCCTGCCGCTGGTGGTGATCCGCAAGCGCGGTGAGGTGGAGGAAGCTGTCGGTGTGGGCGATCTGGTACAAGGCGATCACATCGTGGTGCGCGATCAGGAGCTGGTCCCTGTGGACAGTGTACTCCGCGCAGGGATCGGCAACATCGACAACAGCTTCATCACCGGTGAGCCACTTCCCGTGCGCCGTGCGGTGGGCGATACCTTGCGCGCCGGTGGACGTCAGCGCGGTGCGGCCATTGAGCTGGAAGTACTGCGGCCCTTTGAGCAGAGCCACCTCAAGCGGCTGTGGGAGGAGCATGCCGCCACCAGTGCACAACGCCGTCCGGCCATGCCACGCATGATCGATGCGGTGGCGCGACGATTCACCGTGGCGGTGATGTTGATCGCTGTGGCGGCCGGCATCTACTGGGCCGGACGTGATGCGGATATGGTGTGGCCCGTGGTCACCGCCGTGCTCATCGTGGCCTGCCCCTGTGCATTGGCGCTCAGCATGCCCTTTGCCTATGGCCACACCATGCGCTTGCTGGGCCGTAGGGGTGTCTTCCTGCGCGATGCCGAAGTGGTGGAACGCATGGCGCATGTGAACGCCGTGGTCTTCGACAAGACCGGTACGCTCACGGCCCGTGAAGCTTTTGAACTACGGTTCATCGGATCAGCGCTCACCGCAGATGAAGAACAACGCCTGCGATCGCTGGCCCGCAACAGCGCACACCCCTTGAGCGCGGTGCTCTACCAAGGCCTGAAGGGTGAGGTGAGCGATGCAGTGGAGGTGGAGGAGACCGCCGGAAAGGGGATCGAAGGGACGGTGCGCGGCCTCGCCGTGCGCATCGGTGCAGCTGAATTCTGTGGAGGCACGAAGCTGCACATGGAGCAGGGGGAAGCGCAGGTGCATGTGGCCGTTGGTGGCGTGTACCGCGGTTGTTTCGCCGTGCACAAGCGGGCACGCTCTGGCATGCATGCAGCCGTACAGGGCATGCGTGGAATGGCGCACACCCATCTGCTCACCGGTGATACGCATGTGGATGCCGATGTATCGGCCGTGTTCGATGCGCAGGCGATGCACACCGGGTGCTCTCCCACGGATAAATCGGCCTTCATCCAGCAGCTGCAAGGCGGCGGCGACCGGGTGATGATGGTGGGCGACGGCCTCAACGATGCGGGAGCACTGGCCTTGAGCGATGTGGGCATGACCGTGAGCGAGACCAGCGCAGCGCTCACGCCCGCCAGCGATGCGATCCTCGATGCCCGTTCCATTGACCGCCTGCCGCAGGCCCTCAGGCTCACACGTGCAGCACGCCGCGTGGTGATCATGTCCCTCGGTCTTTCTCTGATGTACAATGTGGTGGGCGTGTCGTACGCAGTCTCCGGCCACCTGACGCCGCTCATCGCCGCCATCCTGATGCCGCTCAGTTCGGTGACCGTAGTGGGTTTTGTGACCCTCGCCACCACCTGGAGCGCCCGCCGGCTCTGGGCGAACGACCGTTCCTGACGAATGTCATGATCGGCCCTGAGAAGGGTCATGAACGGGGACTGAAGCTCGGTTCACTTTTGGGCCACCAACCGACCGTCACGTGAACGTCATCTTTCTCCTGATCGCAGCCAGCACCGTGGTCGCCGTGCTGTTCCTCGCGGCCTTCACCTGGGCCGTACGCAGCGGTCAGTTCGATGATGATCGTTCGCCCGGAGTACGCATCCTGGGCGATGCGAAGCCCGCGCCGACCACAGCTCCCCATACCACCACGAACCCCAACGCTTGACGCGATGATCGAACGTTTCCAATACGACAACAAGATCGTGAAGGCCTTCCTCATGGCCACGATCGTCTTCGGCATTGTAGGCATGCTCGTCGGCCTTCCGCTCCATACCAACGCGATCATCTTCGCCTTCGTGGGCAACGGCATGTTCGCGGGCATCTACTACAGCCTGCAGCGCCTATTGAAGGCCCGCATGTTCAGCGATGGGCTCAGTTGGCTCCACTTCTGGGGCTGGCAGCTGATCATCGTGGCCGCAGCGATCACCCTGCCCCTGGGCATC
>JALOLX010000260.1 GCA_025455765.1 Flavobacteriales bacterium
TGCACCAGGTCCTCGCTCACTTCCAACAGGGTCAACGTGCGGGGATCCTGGGCCACCAACAGATCGCGCAGGTGCCGCGCCAGTCCGGTCACGAAGAGGTGCCCATCGAAGCCCTGCTGCAGAATGGCGTTGTACTCCACCAAGGCCGCCGCCACATCCCCGTTCGCGATGCTGTCCGTCAGCCGGAAGTAGTGGTCATGGTCCAGCACGTTGAGGTTCTGGACCACCTCCTTGTAGGTGAGGCGCGCGCCGGAGAAGCTCACCAACTGGTCGAAGATGCTGAGCGCATCGCGCAGTCCGCCATCGGCCTTCTGGGCAATGAGGTGCAGCGCTTGCGGTTCGGCCTCGATGCCTTCACGCTCCGCGATACTGGCCAAATGACGCGAGATATCGCTGATCCGAATGCGGCGGAAGTCGAACACCTGGCAACGGCTCAGGATGGTGGGCAGGATCTTGTGCTTCTCGGTGGTGGCCAGGATGAAGATGGCGTAGGAGGGAGGCTCCTCCAAGGTCTTCAGGAAGGCATTGAACGCGTCCTTGCTCAGCATGTGCACCTCGTCGATGATGTACACCTTCTTGGTGCCCACCTGCGGTGCGATGTGCACTTGCTGGATAAGGGAGCGTATATGTTCAACGCCGTTATTGCTCGCCGCATCGAGCTCGAAGATGCTCAGGCTGTGCCCTTCTGCGAAGGTGCGGCAGGGCGCGCAGGTGCCGCAGGTGGTGAGGTCCGCGTTGAGGTTCTCGCAGTTGATGGTGCGCGCCAGGATGCGGGCACACGTGGTCTTGCCCACCCCCCGCGGACCCGTGAACAGGAAGGCCTGCGCCAGGTGGTTGCTGCGGATGGCGTTCTTCAGCGTTTCGGTCACAGCCTCCTGGCCCACCACCGTGTCGAACGTGGCGGGACGGTACTTGCGTGCGCTGACAACGAATTGCTCCATGACCTGCGCTGCGAAGATAGACGGGCACCCTTGCTTCGTGGACCGCACGTTGAGAACTTTGCCACCTGGTGGACGAACGTCTTGTCTTCTAACCTGCTGAAGGTCAGAGCAGGACCAGTTCAAAGGAGGCCGGGGTACGGTCGCTGGATCAACAGGTATGGCCGGTCCGATGGGATCTCCTACCTTTGCCGCCCATTTTCAACCGAACAGTCAGATGACCAACCGGTACGAGACCGTCTTCATTCTTACTCCCGTTTTGTCTGAGGATCAGACGAAGGAGGCGGTCAAAAAATTCAAAGACCTGATCGAAGCAGGCCGTGGCAAGATCCACCACGAAGAGAGCTGGGGGATGCGCAAGCTCGCGTATCCCATCCAGAAGAAGTCCACGGGCTTCTACCACCTGATCGAGTTCGAAGCGGACGCTGCGTTCGTTGCGAAGCTCGAGACCGAGTACCGCCGCGATGAGCGCGTGATCCGCTTCCTCACCGTGGTGATGGACAAGCATCACATCTCCTTCGCCGAGAAGCGCCGCCACAAGCCGCTGTCCAAGAAGTCCGTAGAACCCACCAACGCCTGAAGCCATGGCTGAGAACAACGAGATCCGTTACCTCACTCCGATCGCCATCGAGACGAAGAAGGAGAAGTACTGCCGCTTCAAGAAGATGGGGATCACCTACATCGATCACAAGGACCCCGACTTCCTGCTGCGCTTCGTGAACGAACAGGGCAAGATCCTGCCACGTCGCCTCACCGGCACCAGCCTCAAGTACCAGCGCAAAGTGGGTCAGGCCATCAAGCGCAGCCGCCACCTGGCCCTGATGCCTTACGTGGCCGATATGCTGAAGTAAGCACCCAACGCCCCTACGACCATGGAAGTGATCCTGAAAAAAGACGTGGAGCACCTGGGTTATGCCAATGACCTGGTGAAGGTGCGCGACGGTTATGCCCGCAACTTCCTTCTTCCCCGTGGCCTCGCAGTGAGCGCCACCGAAAGCGAGAAGAAGCAGCTGGCCGAGACCCTCAAGCAGCGTGCTCACAAGGAAGCCAAGATCAAGGCCGAAGCGGAAAAGACCGCCGATGGCCTGGCCAACAAGACCCTGAAGATCGGCGCCAAGGCCGGTGAGTCGGGCAAGATCTTCGGCAGCGTGAACACCATCCAGATCGCCGATGCCATCAAGGCCCTCGGCTTCGAGGTGGACCGCAAGAACATCAAGCTGAAAGGAGAAGCCGTAAAGGCCCTCGGTAAGTACGAGGCCGAAGTGGCGTTCCACCGCGATGTGGTGCGTAGCATCACCTTCGAAGTGGTCGCCGAATAAGGCCTCTTTTCCTCTTCGTCCTGCAAAGGGCCGTCCTCCGGGGCGGCCCTTTTGCGTGCGACCAACGTTCGTCAGGTGCGGGGTTCGCGTTCCAAACTATCTTTGTGGTGCATGCGTGGCATAGCGGCTTCCCTCTTCGCGCTCATGGTCGGGCTCATCCTCGCTCCGGCCATCTTGGTGGTGGAGTTCCATGCCGATCGCGATCGCATCGCCCGCGAGCTGTGTGTGCAGCGTGATGTGGTGGAGGACATGCGCACCTGCCACGGTGAGTGTCAACTCTCCAAACGCCTGCGCGCCTTGGAGCATGAAGCGAACGCGCCCTTCCCCATGGAGCGCTTGGAGAGCCGCTTTGAGCCGCAGGTGCCCGTGGGCGATGTGCTCCGCTTGGTCCCCCCAACGCCCCAGCGTGCCCTGGCGGAGCTGAACGGACAGCCTGCCTCCCGCTGTGGACGCGGGTATTCTTTAGCACTGCCTTTCCTGTCGGGAAGGCTCATTCCACTTGAACCATGAAATGGATCCTCGCCATGGGAATGGCCTTGATGGCTTCCCGTGGCATGGCGTGCGATGTCTGCGGCATCTTCTTGGGTGTGCAGCCGCACGACCGCACCAGTTCTGTATCGCTTCTGTGGCGCGCCCGCCTCATGGAGGGTACCCTCACCTTCGCCCGACCTGCCTCTCCCAACAAGCACGGTGGCCACGGCGGCAGTGGAGTTGCCCTCACCGGTGAGGACCGCTACCGCGAGCTTTACCAGGTGCTGGAACTGCGCGCCGACCTCTGGCTCGCGGACCGCTTTGCCCTGCTGGTCTCCTTGCCGGCGGTGAACAACTACCGCGCGGTGAACGGCTTCATCGGCACGGACATCTACGGCATCGGCGATCCGCTGCTCATCGGGCGCTACCTGGTGGCCAACACGAAGTGTACCGATACGCTGGACCGCACCGTACATCGGCTCATGCTCGGTGGTGGCGCGAAACTGCCCTTGGGCCGCAACGACCTCACCTACAACAATGAGCGGGTGAGCGAGGACCTGCAACCCGGCACCGGTACATGGGACCTCCTGGCCAGCGCCGAATACATGGTGCGCGCCGGGCGGAACGGCGCTGCGGTGACCGTCGTAGGGCGCTACAACACGGCGAACAATGCCGGCTATCGCTTGGGCCACGGCCTCAGCTCCACCGTGGAGCTCTTCCGCCGCTGGGACCTGCGCGATGGCGCCATCAAACTGATGCCCTCCCTGGGTGTTTACCATGAACTGGCCGGAAGGGATGCCGAACTGGACGTGGTCCAGAACGGCACCGGTAGTTCAACGCTTTTTGCACACGCAGGTGCCCGCCTGTGGTGGCGCAACTGGATGCTCAGCCTCACCTACCAACAGGCCGTGGCGTGGCAACTGGGCGACCTCATGGTCCCCAACCGGATGCGTATCGTGACCGGGCTTGCTTACAACTTCATCAAGAACTGAACCCCAATGAACCTTTCCAAACTCGGCCTCCTGGCCATGATCGCACTCTCCGTTACCGCCTGTAAGAAGGATGAGGAGGAGACCCCGGCACCCACGCCTACGCCCACACCCACCACGGGCACGGTGAAGCTCGGCTTTACCTTCAGCCACGGTACCAACCCCTTCAACATCAACTCCACCTACCAGGATGGAGCAGGGAACACCATCCGCTTCGATAAGGTGAAGTTCTATGCCTCCAACTTCCACCTCAGCGATGATGCAGGTGCCGAAGTGGGCCATTTCCACGACACCTTCCTGCTCATTGATGGTGCTGCCGCCAGCAACGTGTTCACGCTCGGCGCCATCGACCCTGCGCACGTACACGAAGTGGAGTTCACCCTGGGCCTCGATGCAGAGACCAACCATGCCGATCCGACCGTGGCTGAAGCACCCCTGAACATTCCCGAAATGCACTGGAGCTGGAACCCTACCGCAGGCTACAAGTTCCTCAACATGGAAGGCCATGTGGACCTCAATGGCGATGGTGATGTGGATGACGCCGAGGACGGCACCTTCACCTACCACTGTGCCACCGATGCCATGGCCCGCACCGCGATGGTCGACGCCCACATGGATGTCGTGGCTGGCGGCACCGTCACCATCCAGGCCCAGGTGAACATGGCCGTGGTGCTCCAAAGCGTGAACCTCGCGGCCAACTCGGTGGCCATGGGCGGCGGACCCAACAATGCCGCCGCGATGAACGCCTTGGTGAATGCCATTTCCGGCATGTAAGCCGTTCATCCTCAGTTCTGTTGGAAGGCCACCCGAACCCGGGTGGCCTTCTTCCGTTAAAAGGGGCCAAACGCGCACGCTGGCGAATTTTCGCTAAGCCGAACGGCGCTGTATCTTTGTACGCTGATCGCAACCACTCCACCCATGAGCCAGATCTTCGACCTCGACATGATCAAGGCGGTGTACGACCGCTTCCCCGCACGTGTGGCCGCCGCCCGCAAGGTCGTGGGCCGTCCCCTCACCCTCAGCGAGAAGATCCTCTACGCCCACCTGTGGGATGGGGAGCCGAAGACCGCCTTCGGTCGCGGCAAGGATTACGTCGACTTCGCCCCGGATCGGGTGACCATGCAGGACGCCACCGCGCAGATGGCCCTGCTGCAATTCAGCACCACCGGTCGCAAGAAGGTGGCCGTACCCAGCACCGTACACTGCGACCACCTGATCCAGGCCCGCGTGGGCGCCAAGCAGGATCTGCAGGAAGCGCTCAACAAGAGCAACGAGGTCTTCAACTTCCTCGAAAGCATCAGCAACAAGTACGGCATCGGCTTCTGGAAGCCCGGCGCAGGCATCATCCACCAGGTGATGCTGGAGAACTACGCCTTCCCCGGCGGCATGATGATCGGCACCGACAGCCACACGGTGAACGCTGGCGGCCTGGGCATGGTGGCCATCGGTGTGGGTGGTGCGGACGCCTGCGACGTGATGAGCGGCCTGCCCTGGGAGCTTAAGTTCCCCAAGCTCATCGGCGTGAAGCTTACCGGCAAGCTCAACGGTTGGACGGCACCGAAGGACGTGATCCTGAAGGTGGCCGGCATCCTCACCGTGAAGGGCGGCACAGGCGCCATCGTGGAGTACTTCGGTGACGGCGCGGTGAGCATGAGCTGCACCGGCAAAGGCACCATCGCCAACATGGGCGCCGAGATCGGGGCCACCACCAGCACCTTCGGCTACGACGACAGCATGCGCCGTTACCTGAAGGCCACCGGCCGCGCGGAAGTGGCCGCCATGGCCGATAAGATCGCCGCCGACCTCACCGGCGATCCCGAGGTGTACGCCGATCCTTCGAAGTACTTCGACCAGGTGATCGAGATCGACCTCAGCACCTTGAGCCCCCACCTCAACGGACCCTTCACCCCCGACCTGGCCACGCCGGTGAGCGAGATGAAGGAGAAGGCCGCCAAGAACGACTGGCCCACCGACATCGAATGGGCGCTGATCGGTTCCTGCACCAACAGCAGCTACGAGGACATCAGCCGTGCCGCCAGCATCGTGGCCGACGCCGTGAGCAAGGGCCTGAAGCCGAAGTCGCACCTGGGCATCAACCCCGGTTCGGAACAGGTGCGCTACACCATCGAG
>JALOLX010000261.1 GCA_025455765.1 Flavobacteriales bacterium
CGCCTGGCACAAGAAGGTGGGTGACAAGGTGAAGAGCGGCGAAGTGCTCGCCGAGATCGAGACCGACAAGGCCACCATGGAGTTCGAGAGCTTCACGGATGGTGTGCTGTTGCACATCGGCGTGGAGAAGGGCAAGGCCGCTGCCGTGGATAGCGTGTTGGCCGTGCTGGGCAAGGAGGGTGAGGACATCACCGCGCTCCTCGCCGAAGCCGCACAGGCCGCTCCAGTGGTAGCGGAAACTCCTGCCGCGCCTGCTCCCGCACCGGTGGCCGAAGCGCCCAAGCCTGCTCCCGCACCTGCGCCCACACCTGCTACCGCGCCCCGTCCTGCGGCACCCGCGGTCGCATCTGTGCCAGCATCCAACGGCCGCGTATTCGCCAGCCCCCTGGCCCGTCGCCTGGCCGAAGAGAAGGGCATCGACATCGCCCGCGTGAAGGGCAGCGGTCCTGAAGGCCGCATCACCAAGCGCGATGTGGAAGGCCATACCGATGGCGGCATGGCCTGGAGCGCCCCGCAGGTGGAACAGTTCGAAGAGGTGGCCGTGAGCCAGATGCGCAAGACCATCGCGCGCCGCCTCGCCGAGAGCAAGTTCACCGCACCACACTTCTACCTCACGTTGGAGATCGACATGGCGCGCGCCATGCAGGTGCGCGAGGCGGTGAACAAGCAGATCGCGCCGGAGAAGATCTCTTTCAACGACATGGTGATCAAAGCCGCTGCGGTGGCCCTGAAGCAGCACCCCAAGGTGAACAGCAGCTGGCTCGGCGACCGCATCCGCACCAACCACCACGTACACATCGGTGTGGCCGTGGCCGTGGAGGAAGGCTTGCTGGTGCCCGTGGTGCGCTTCGCCGATGGCAAGCCGCTGCGTACGATCGGTGCCGAGGTGCGCGACTACGCGAAGAAGGCCAAGGAGAAGAAGCTGCAGCCGCAGGATTGGGAGGGGAACACCTTCACCATCTCCAACCTGGGCATGTTCGGCATCGAAGAGTTCACGGCGATCATCAACCCGCCCGATGCGTGCATCCTAGCGGTGGGTGGTATCATGGAGAAGCCTGTCGTGCGGAATGGTGCCATCGTTCCCGGCCACACCATGAAGGTGACCCTGAGCTGCGACCACCGCGTGGTGGACGGCGCAACTGGGGCTGCCTTCCTGAACACCTTCAAGCAATTGCTGGAAGAGCCGGCGCTGCTGCTGGGGGTGGGGGCGATCTGAGGGGGGCTATCCTTCCATGATCGCTACCTTCTTCCCCAGGAATTTCCGCTTGAACCACAGTTCGAAGCCTGGGTCGAGGAAGGCGTAACCGCTTTCGGTGCGTTCGATGATGTCCCTGCTTTCGAGCGTGTCGCGGGTCTTGGTCACATTCCGTGGCGTTCCGATGCGGTAGGTGCGCATCACCTCGGCCGAGGTGAGCTGGTGCTCTCCATTGGCGATGGCTTTCAGCAGGTTGATGGCGGAACCGCTGAGCGTTTCGCAGGTGAGCTGGTAGAGTGGTGTGTTGGCGTCCATCACCAGTTGTAGTGCGGCTTCCAGGGCTTCGGGGTCGGCTTTTTTGCGCGTTAGCGTCCAGGTGAAGTGGGCCAGCTGTTGCACATACCAGCTATGGCAGCCCATGGTCAGTGCCAGCGCGGAGGCCAGCTCGGGTGCGATGCTCTTGCCTGTGCTCTTGAAACGTTCCACGATGAAGGGTGTCCAGTGCTCCACTGCGATGCGTTGAAGCCAGATGATGTCGCCAAAGCGGTAGAAGGGGCTGGCACTGTCGTCGAAGAGCGTTGCCATCATGTGGCGCTTGCTGCCGTAGATGACATAGGTGACGTGCTTGTGGCGCTGCCAGTGGGCGCGCATGAGCTTCTGCATGCGCAGGTCCTCCTTCCAGTTCGCCATGTTCTGGAATTCATCGAGGCACACCACCATCCGTATGTTCTTCGCTTCGGCGATGCGTTCGGCCAGGTCGAGGATCTCGCCCACATGCCTGCATGCCTCGTGCCAATCAAAGCCCAGTGATACTTGACCCTCAAGCTCGCTGCCGATGGTGATGCGTGGCGTAATCACCTTGAAGAAGGACTTTGCGTTCTGCACCCGTTCCTGCCATTTGCTGCTGCTCGCGTTGATCACTTCACGGCTCAGGTCCTGCAGGAACTCCTCGAACGTGTCGCACGCGAACAGGTCCAGGATCACCACACGGGCATGCCTGCGTTCTGCGCGAAGTTCAAGGGCCGCTTGTTCCACCAACGAACTCTTACCCCAACGCCGCGGACTGATGAGGATCGTGTTGATGCCGGCCGCCATGTTGGCCTTCAGCCGGGAAAGGTCCTTGCTGCGGTTGGTGAACTTCACCTGGTTCACCGTGCTGCCGAAGTCGAAGGGTGATACGGGAGGTTCCTGGATCATGGATGCAAAGGTATTATACATAGTGGTATTATACTATAAGGTATATTCTATTAGGCGTTATGGGTCCGTTATGCTCCTGCCCTGAACCGGCTGGTACCAGCGATGTCCTCGGCTTTCTTGCTTCATCACCTTGCCAGCCGCCCCCTCTGCCAACGTCACCGTGGGTAATTTGGCCCCGTGCAGCCGCTCCTCAGCACCCCCATCGAATTCCTCAAGGGCGTTGGCCCTGTGCGCGGTGAGCTGCTGCGCAAGGAGCTGGGCATAGACACCTACGGCGATCTGCTCCGACATTTCCCGTTCCGCTACATCGATCGCAGCGTCTTCCATCGCATCGGCGAGATCACCGAAGAGCAGAACCAGGTGCAATTGCGCGGTGTGCTGGGCCCCCTGCGCACCTTGGGCGAGAAACAGGGCAAGCGGCTGGTGGCAACGCTGGCGGACAGTACCGGCCGCATCGAGCTGGTCTGGTTCAAGGGCATCAAATGGCTGCAACAGGCGCTGAAGCCCGGCCAGGAATACGTGGTCTTCGGCAAGCCTTCGCTCTTCAAGGGGCAATACAACCTGCCCCATCCCGAACTGGAGCTGGCGGCCACCTGGGACAGTGGTGTGGAGGCCAACCTGCAGCCGGTGTACAGCACCACCGAGAAGCTCAATACCCGGGGCCTCACCAGCCGCGCCATCTGGAAGTTGCAGAAGACCCTGCTCCCTTCGCTGCCCGGACTGTTGCCCGAGACGCTGAGCAAGGAGGTGGTGGAGATGCTCGGTGGTATCGGACGCGAAGAAGCCATCCGCCAGGTACACGCCCCGCAGGACCAGGAGCGCTTGGACCTCGCCACCCGGCGCCTGAAGTTCGAGGAGCTCTTCTTCATCCAACTGCAACTGCTGAAGCAAAAGCTGTTGTTGCAACAGAGCCTGCGCGGTAACGTCTTCGCTCAAGTGGGCACCCACTTC
>JALOLX010000262.1 GCA_025455765.1 Flavobacteriales bacterium
CGCGCGCGGCATTGAGCGAGGCCCTGCGCTTGTATTGTCGGTTGGACACCCTGGCGATGGTGATCATCTGGGAGCATTGGCGGGGCTGAGCGGCCTCCTTCACGCTGAATCCGCTCTTCTGGAGCGTGGCGAGGGGGAGTGTCTCATTGCTGTTCATGCACGCTCATTCCTGTGTGAACGAATGGGGTGGCAGGGGATGAGATCGGGCCTTCAGCCCTCCATGACCCGCGTGGGGTGTGCATCACCCATGGCGTTGCCATGGGCGGGTATGGGGTCGGGCCTACAGCCCTCGGCGTGCGGGGATGGGAAGGGTCTCTCGGTCAGCGATAGACCTTCAGCCCTAGTGTGAGGGGCTGGGAGGATCTTGCGGGTGGTGATCAGGTTCATCGCATTCGGCTCACATCAAGCGCTAGCGGAACGGGTGTCATTGCTGTTCATGCACGTTCATTCCCGGTCCAAAAAAAAAGGAATGGCAGGGTATGAGATCGGGCCTTCAGCCCTCCATGACCCGCGTGGGGTGTGCATCACCCATGGCGTTGCCATGGGCGGGTATGAGGTCGGGCCTACAGCCCTCGGCGTCCGTGTGCGGGGCTGGGAAGGCATGGCGCGTTGGTGAAGCGAACGAACCAGCGGCGGGTATGCTTCACCCCGCTCAGTCCGCCTGCAGCACGGTGGCGAGGGCGAGCATGCTGCCCATCAGGACAAGGAGGGCGATCCACCACAGGGCTTCGTGCCAGGGGCGACGGGGTGGGGTGGGCGGTCCGGTATGGTGCATGCAGGCAAGGTGAGGGCATCACTACGACAAGGGATGTCGTAGTGCCGGGGAAATGCTGCTGCTCGCGGTCAGGCGGAAGGGCCGATCAACCCCCAGCGCATGGCGAAGAGCACCAGTCCGGTCTTGCTCTTGATGTCGAACTTCTCGAAGAGGCTGATGCGGTAATTGTCCACGCTGCGGCGGTGGATGCCGAGGCGTTCGGCCATCTGTTCGTAGGTGTACTCGGCCTCGTCGCACACCAGCAGCAGGAACTCCATTTCGCGCGGGGTGATGCGGGCGAGCACCTCGGCGCGGTCGCGCTCTTCGCGGGTGCGTTGCACGGCCTCGGTGCGCAGGGCTTCATGGGTGTTCTCGGTGTAGTAGTAGCCGGTGAGCAGCAGGCTGTCCAGCGCGGTCTTCAGCACGGTGGGTCTTGTGCTCTTGAGCAGGAAGCCGCGTGCACCGGCGCGTACGGCCCGCACCACGGCATCCTCGTTGCCATCGAAGGTGAGGGCCAGGGGGAGGATGGATGGGGTGTTGGCGCGCAGCCAGGCGATGGTCTGGTAGCCGTCCATCACCGGCATGTTGAGGTCCACGACCGCGATGGATGGCAGGGGCAATGCGTTCTGCTGGAGCAGCTGCAGGGCCTCCACAAGTTCCTGGCCATTGCCGGCCTCGAGGCTCACGTGGAAGCCGCCGAGGCTGTTCACGGTGGCGGCCAGGCCGCTGCGCATCAGGTGGTGGTCGTCCACCAGCGCCACATCATGTTCCATGGTCGGTATCATCAGGTTGAATGGTCCACGTACACCCCGTTCCGGGGCTGCTGTCACAGGTTGCTGCATAGCTGATCAGGGTACATCGTTGGTGGATGGTATGGATGCCGGCCCCAGGGTTGGCGCCCCGGGCATTGAATCCGCGCCCTTCGTCGCGCACCACCAGGCGCAGGCCGCTACCGGCGGGCTCCAGGCCGATGTGGATCACCGGGCTGCCGCTGTGCTTCACGGCGTTGGTCACGGCCAGCTGGAAGATGCGGAAGAGCACGGTGCTGGTGTCGGGCGGCAGGAAGGGGAGGGGCTGCTTCACGAGCAGTTCCACACGCAGGCGACCGGTGCGTTCAAGGCGTTCGGCTTCGGCGCTGATGGCATCGGCCAGGCTGCGGTGCTGCCAGAGGTCGGTGTTGAGGTGGTGGCCTACACGACGCACTTCTTCCAGCCCCTGTTCGAGGGCGTCGCGGGCAGCGACCAGGCGGGCGTTGGGTCCGTGCTCATCGAGTTCGGTGTTCACGCCCAATTGGGCCACGGCCAGCAGCTGGCCGGCGTTGTCGTGCAGTTCGCGCCCGATCTCGCGCAGGATGTGGCGGGTGGTCTCGCGTTCGGCGGTGGCCACCTGGTCCTTGCGCAGGCGTTCGGCCTCGGCGAGTTCGGCGCGGTGGCGGATGCGGCGGGCATTGTTGAGCACCACCAGCAGCACCACGAAGGCGATGAGGCCCAGCAGCACCGAGGTGCCGATGATCACGGTCCACATCAGGTCGTTCATGTGGTGCGGAGCTGCGGTTGAACGAACGTACGGCCCAGGAGCAAGCCGGCCACCAGGGCCAGGGAGTACCGCACAACGTACAGCACATCCATCACCACGAACACCTGATCGGCCAGGTCCTCATCGCGCAGATAGACTTCGCTGATCACGCCGATGGTGGGGAGTGCAAGGCTGAAATACGTGAGTAACGAGAGCAGTCCCCAGAACTGCCAGGTGCGCCACAGGGGCGGATCGAGCAGCTCGGAGCGCTGGAGGAGCACGAGGCAGCAGGCCAGTACCAGCAGCGCCCAGCATACGAGCAGGCTTTTGGAGAACAGGATCTCCAGTCCGCTGCGGGTACGCAATTCCAAGGCCAGCACGGCGGCGTAGATCAGCACGCCGATCAGCGGCCAGCGCCGCGGCCAGCGTTCGGTGGAGGAGGAGGTGATGAACAGCGCGGCGAACACGATCTCGAGGCTGCTGTAGAGTTGGTACAGGGTGTTGTTCTGTTGACCTTGGGAACGCAACCAGGCGCCACCTGCTTCAACGCCGCAGGCCAGGAGCAGACCGATGAAGTACCAGCGGGCGCTGCCCTGCAGGTGCCGTATCCGCAGCAGCCAGCACAGCAGCGCCGCGCCGATCAGTAGTAGCCTCCAGTTCTCCATGGTGCAGGACCCCGCCGAAGCTAGGGATCCTGCTCATTTCTTGCAGCGGGGAGGGCAGAGGTGGCCAAGGTCCATGGCGAGGTTACGGTAGTTTCCACTAGGAGGAGCCGAATTGGTTCCAAGATTAACACCAGCTTCAGACGCTGTGTATAGCGCCAACATGTGGCGGTGGTCCGGTGTATCTTCTAAGGCAATCGCCGGATAGGAAAGCATTTCGGAGATACAGCTGACCACTAGGTACTTGGGATCCTCGTTGTCTCGTATGAGCTTGTTAACATTGTCAGCATACGGGAACCATTCAGCTTTTGGGTCAGGGAGTCCTGTTATGCTATCGACCCTTCTGAACAAGTTCGACTTTGCCACTCTGATACCACAGGTGTTGCGATAATTCGTGCGAAACGAATCCGCTTGTGTTGGGTCGATCTCAACAAGGTGGTTATTTACAATGTGGTACTGTTCTGGAAATAGCCTCAAGTCTCCTTTTGTGTCAGGATCTGAGAACATGAACTGAATGACCGGATGAAAATCAAGGCCATTTACTCCAAAATCGAAGTGAATTCCTCGTGCCGGGGTGCTGTGTTTGCTTCGAAGTACCAGCTCCACTGTGTTCATTGAACTGATCTCAACGCGCACTTCGGCGGTGTTGAAGGGTTCATAAAGGTTTCCGCTCAAAACTCTGAAGTTCTTAGCAAAGTCGGAGCGCACGGTATCAAGCTCTATGGCGTTGTACAGCTTTGCTCGGCGGTTGCTCAGGGTATTAGCCGGAACTACCGGGTTGCTCTTGGTGCTCGTTGTTTTTGCCATGACTGCTCGTTTTTGGATGAGGCAAAACAACACCATCCCTCACGTTTTTGGATGAGGCAAAACAACACCATCCCTCAGCGCTCCACCAAGTGAAAAAGACGTGCCTTCCCCTGTGAAATACCTCCCCCCACGCACACCGCCCGACCACAGGGGCCGGGCGGTGCGCGCTGATCTCCGGGGGAGAGGCCGGTATCAGTGCATGGTACCCAAGCGGGTGTTGGTGGGCACGCTGCCGCCCACGCTCTGCAGGATGGGGTCGCGGTCGTTGGCGGCGCCCACATAGCGCACCACCCCGTCCATGTTCACGTCCTGCGGCAGGTAGCCGCTGGTGGTGTTGGTGGGCACGGCGCCACCGATGGCCTGCAGCAGCGGGTCGCGGTCGTTGGCCGGACCGGTGTAGCGCACCACGTTGTTGCGGTCCACATCGCCGGCCCACAGGGTGGTGGCCGGGAAGGTGCCGCTCACCGTGCGCCGGGCATCGGGGCCGAAGCAGGCTTCCGCCGCGCTGCGCAGGTCGATGGTGGTGGGCGTGTTGCTGAG
>JALOLX010000015.1 GCA_025455765.1 Flavobacteriales bacterium
ACTGAACCCGAAGAACGCCTTCGCCCTGATGCTGCGCGGCGTGGTGAACGGGGCGCTCTACAAGGACAAGGAGGGACTTGCGGACCTGCGTGCGGCCGCCGCCCTCGACCCCAAGCTGGCCGGCGTGCAGATGAGCCTGGGTGTGCAACTGTTCGAAGCCAAACAATATGCGGAGGCCATCACCGTGTTCACCGAGGTGATCGCTGCGGGCGAAGAGGCCGTGGTGGAGGCACACTACTACCGCGCCGACTGCCACTACAACCTAGGCGACAAGGAGCAGGCCTGTGCGGATTGGCGGGCGGCCGGCGAGGGTGGCGACAAGGATGCGCAGTTCATTGTGCGCAACTACTGCAACACCGACGAGGAGAAGATCCCGCGCAAGCCGGTGAAGCAGCGCAAGACGGTGATCGAATTCTGAGCGCCTGTTCACGACGTAACGTGCGCAACGGTCCGGGGAACGGTAACTCCCGGAGGCGTTGTGGCCTGTATCTTGGCACCCCGTTCAACGGCATGTTCGCACTCGTACGCAAAGAGATCACCGGCTTTCTGGGCTCGCTCATCGGCCACATCGTGATCATCGTGTTCCTGCTCATCACGGGGCTCTACCTGTGGGTGTTCCCGGACAACCTGTTGGACCAGGGCTATGCCGATCTGGCGCCCCTGTTCGCGTTGGCTCCGTGGGTGTTCCTGTTCCTGGTGCCGGCCATCACCATGCGCAGCATCAGCGAGGAACGGCGCACGGGCACCTTGGAGATCCTGCTCACCAAGCCGTTGACCGAGCTGCAGGTGGTACTGGCCAAGTACATCGCCTGTCTGCTGCTGGTGGCCGTGGCCCTGCTCCCCACGCTGGTCTATTGGTACACCATCTCGGACCTGGCCCTACCGCAAGGCAATGTGGATACGGGCGGCATCCTCGGTTCCTACATCGGTCTGCTCTTCCTTGCGGCCTGCTTCGTGGCGGTAGGCATCTTCGCTTCGGCGCTCACCGAGAGCCAGATCGTGGCCTTCCTCATCGCGGTGTTCCTCTCCTTCTTCCTGTACCTCGGATTTGAGCTGCTGGCCGACTACAGCACGTTCGGCGGGCTGGAAGGTGCGGTGCGGCGGCTGGGGATCCAGGAGCACTACATGAGCATGAGCCGGGGCGTCATCGACCTGCGTGATGCGCTGTACTTCGTGGGGGTCATCGGCCTGTTCCTTCTATTGACGCGAACGGTGCTGCAAAGCCGGACCTGGTCATGAGCACAGGGCGCAGTGGCATGAGCAAGCGCACCGGCGATCTGCTGGAACTGGTGCTGGGGGTGGCGGGGCTGCTGCTCCTGGTCTACATCGGGTCGTTCGCACGGCTGCGGGCAGACCTTACCAGCGAGCAGCGCTACACCCTGCGACCGGCCACGAAGGAGCTGGTGGAGGGCTTGGAGGACGAAGTCTTCGTGAAGGTGTTCCTCAGTGGCGCCCTGCCTGCCGACCTGGAGCGCTTGTCGAAGGCCACACGTGAGCTGCTGGACGAGCTGCATGTAGTGGGCCCCGATCGCATCAACTACAGCTTCGTGGATCCGAACGCCAGCGACGACGCGGCCACGCGGAACGCGGTGTACGACGATCTCCAGAAGCAGGGCTTGCGGTACAGCAGCATCCGACTGCGCGAGGATGGCGCCTACGTGGAACGCATTGTGTTCCCGGGGGCCATCGTTACCTACCGAGAGCGCAGCACACCGGTGCAGTTGCTGAAGTCTCAGTTGCAGGCGCCCGACGCCAACATGGTGAACCGCTCCATCAACAACCTGGAGTACGAACTGGCCAGTGCCATCCGCCGCGTGGTGGCCACACAACGGCCGCGTGTGGCGTTCTTGGAAGGGCATGGTGAACTGAGCCCCATGCAGGTGGCCGACATCACTCAGGCGTTGGAAGAACAGTACGACGTGAGCCGGGTGCGGATCGATGGCCGGATCGATGCATTGAGCCGCAAAGGGGAAGGCATCGCCGTGCGGGTGAACAGCTATGATGCGCTGATCGTGGCCAAGCCCGACAGTGTGTTCAGCGACCGCGACCGGTATGTGTTGGACCAGTTCGTGATGAACGGAGGTCGCGTGCTGTGGATGGTGGATGCCATGAACGCCAACCTGGACAGTCTGCGCAAGAACCAGTTCTCCATTGCCACGCCGTTGGAGCTCGGGCTGAACGAACTGCTCTTCAGTTACGGTGCGCGCATCAACAACGACCTCGTGCTGGACCGCAGCTGTGCCCCCATTGAGATCTTCACACAGCCGTATGGTGACCAGCGCAAACTGGAGCGCTTCCCCTGGTATTTCGAGCCGATCAGTGTATCGGAGAGCACGCACCCCATCGTGGCCAGCGTGGACCCGGTCCATTTCCGCTTCGCCAGTTCGATGGACACCATTGCGGCTGAAGGCGTGCGCAAGACGGTGCTGCTGACATCATCCCCGGCCAGTTACGCCCAGCGGAACCCGGTGCGCATCAGTCTGAACATGGTGGAGCTCGACATGGGATTCGGAAAGCGCAGTACGCCTTACATGCCGATGGCCGTTCTTCTGGAGGGCACGTTCACATCGCCCTATGCTGATCGACTGCCTCCAGCGTTCAGGGATGACCGCGAGGTGGCCTTTAAAGAGCGCAGCACGGAGAACGCCATGGTCGTGGTGGCCGATGGAGACGTTATCGCGAACCGCGTGGATGCGGCGAAAGGAATGTTCTATCCGCTGGGGTATGACCGATATGCGAATGCCAAGCTGTATGGAAATCGCGAGTTCCTCGTGAACGCGATGAACTACCTCTTGGATGACAAAAGCTTGATCAGTATCCGCTCGCGTGAACTGACGCTTCGACAATTGGATCCGCTGCGTGCGGAGAACGAGCGAACGCTCATCCAGCTCTTGAACCTGGCACTTCCTGTGCTCCTGACCATTGGAGGTGGCGTGTTGCTCCACTTCCTGCGGCGCAAACGAACGAACACCCGCTCATGAACCGCAAACTTCTGCTCCTCGTGGCCGTTGCCGTCCTTGGCGGCCTTGCCTGGTGGCTTACACGCAGCGATGGTGGCACCTCATTGGACGTTCCATTATCGGACTTCACCATCGCCGATACAGCACGTGTGGACCGTATCTTCATCACCGACGTTACAGGAAAGCAGATCGACCTGCGCAGGACAAGCAGTGGCTGGACCGTTAACGAACGATTCGCAGCTCGCAATTCGGACATAGAACTGCTCCTTCGAACATTCAAGCGGGTTGAGGTAAAAAGCCCAGTTTCGAAGAAAGGGCAAAGTACGGTCCTGCGGTTCATGGGGACGGTAGCGAAGCGTGTGGAGATCTACACAGGAGGTAAGTCTCCAGAAAAGGTTTGGATCGTGGGGCATGCCACGAATGACAACCTGGGCACATACATGGTGCTAGAGTTACCGAACAAGGGGCGCAGCAGTGCACCATTTGTGGTAAAAATGGCGGGATTCATCGGCATCATCAATACCCGGTTCCACACCGATCTTGACCAATGGCGACGGCCGAACATTTGGGATCATCATGATCCTTATGCCATCGCGCAGATCGAAGTAGAGCTCCCGAAAGGCCCAGGAACATCCTTCAAGGTCATTCAGCGAGCCGACCGAAAAGTAGAACTAAAGGATCTACAGGACCGCGACCTGCCGATGGACAGCAGTCGGGTGAAGCTTTACCTACGTGCATTCAAGGACCTCAACTATGAGGTTATTGATCGGGACCTCAGCCAAGCTTCGCGTGATTCGCTTTTGGGACTGGTACCTGACCATGTGATCCGCACCATCGACCGCGCCGGTGTGAAGAGAGAAGCCCAGTTCTGGTACATGCCTTACACTGGCGATGTTGACAGCACGCTCGCCTTCCAACCGACGTACGACCCCAACCGCATGTACGCCTTGGTACAGGATAGTCTGGTGGTGGTGATCCAAAGGCCCATGTTCGACCCTATCCTGGAGTCGGCCGAACAACTCCAGCCTTGAGCTTTTCACCCTGGCAGGGTTGTGGATAAACGGCCCTTCGTGTTGAAAAGTGCGCCCTTCCCCGCTGGGTGGCCCGGCTAACTTTGCCCGATCATAAACGCCCGATAGAACCGATGAAATTCATCGTATCCAGCACCGCCCTGCTCAAGCAACTGCAACTGTTGCAAGGCGTGCTCGCCAGCAGCAACACGCTGCCCATCCTGGACAACTTCCTCTTCGAGATCGACGGCAAGCAAATGACGGTGACCGCCAGCGATCTGGAGACCACCATCACCGCCACCATGGCCGTGGAGGCCAAGGACAAAGGCAGCGTGGCCATCCCCGCTCGTCTACTCCTCGATACGCTGAAAGCCTTTCCCGAACAGCCGCTCACCTTTACCATCGATGGTAAGCACCACGGTGTGGAGATCAACAGCGAACAGGGCAAGTACAAAATGACCGGCTTCAATGGTGCCGAGTTCCCCAAGAGCCCGGTGCTGGAAGACCCCACCGCACTGTCGCTCCCTGCCGGCACCCTGGCAGCGGCCATCAACAAGACCCTCTTTGCCACCGGCAATGACGACCTGCGTCCCGTGATGAGCGGCATCTTCTTCGAGCTGAGCCCGGAGAACGTCTGCTTTGTAGCCACTGACGCACACAAGCTGGTGCGCTATCGCCGCACCGACGTGCAAGCTCCGCGTGCCGCTTCGTTCATCGTGCCCAAGAAGCCGCTGAACCTGCTGAAGAACTCGCTCGCTGCCACCAACGCCGAGGTGACCGTGGAGTTCAACGAGAACAACGCAGCCTTCAAGTTCGACAACACCGTCCTGGTGTGCCGCCTCATCGACGGAAAGTATCCGAACTATGAAGCGGTGATCCCGAAGACCAACCCGAACAAGCTCACCATCGACCGGGCCACGTTCCTCAGCTCCATCCGCCGGGTGAGCATCTTCGCCAACAAGACCACCCACCAGGTGCGCCTGCACATCAACGGCAGCCAGCTCACCATCAGCGCAGAGGACCTGGACTTCGCCAACGAGGCCAACGAGAAGCTCACCTGTGCATACGAGGGTGAAGAGATCACGATCGGCTTCAACTCGCGCTTCCTGATGGACATGCTCAACAACCTCACGTCCGAGCATGTGAACCTGGAGATGAGCGCACCCAACCGCGCTGGCATCCTGCTCCCCGGTGAGGCCGGTGAGGTGGGCGAAGATGTGCTGATGCTGGTGATGCCTGTGATGCTCAACAACTGATCGGCACGGACTTCGCACTGCTGGCAACCACACCTGTACCATGAAACACCTTGCCCTGGCAGCGACCCTGCTGATCACCCTGAGCGCGAACACCTGCAAACAAGGTGGCGACATGACCAACCTGGCTGACAAGAAATGGGTGTTCCAAAGCCTGGCAGGAAAGGCCTTGGACCTGCCTGCGGGTACTGAAGCTCCATGGCTTCAGCTGGCAGGTGATCAACTTCAGGGCTTCGGCGGCTGCAACAGCCTGATGGGTGCCGTAAAGCAGGAGGGCACTGCGCTGAACTTCAGCAAGGTGGGGTCCACCAAGAAGTACTGCGAAGGGGTGCAACCCACGGAGAACGCCATCATGGGGATGTTAGGCCGTGTGGAGAGCTTCAAGCTGGAAAAAGGACTACTGAAGCTGATCGGCGGTGGCCAAGAGCTTGCCGCCCTGAAAGCAGAGTAGCCAACCAACGACCGCGAATGAAGCCCCTGCCGCTTGGTGGGGGCTTCTTCATTCAGGGCTCAGCTGATGGATGTGCGCTCGGGGTCGAGGGCCTGCCCACTGCCATCACCGGTCCCTTGTGGGGGCGTGTAGCGCACGATGGTGATGCCTTGCTGCGGTGGCAGTGCATCATCGTCCTCCTCATCCAGCACCGGTTGCGGGTCCTGAACGGGCGATGGTTCGGTGCGGAAGATGAGGGCCAGCACCACACCCACGATAGCCCCCCAAAGGTGACTTTCCCAGCTGACCCGGGGCATGAGCGGGAAGATGCCCCAGAACATGCTGCCATAGAGGAAGACGATCAATAGCGAGAGGCCCATCTGCGTGCGTTGGCGGCGGAGCATGCCACTGAGGAAAAGAAAAGCTGCCAGTGCATACACCAAGCCACTGGCCCCGATGTGGGTGGACGGCCGGGCCGCCAACCAAACGCCGATGCCTGTAGCCAACCACGAAACGGCAGCGACGCGGAACGCGATGGTGGGAAAGAAGTAGATCAAGGCGGTACCCAGCACGAGCAATGGTACCGAGTTGCCGATGAGGTGCTCCAGATCCGCGTGCAGCAGCGGTGCCGTGAAGATGCCCACCAGACCTGCACTTGAGCGCGGGGTAAGCCCGTAGCGAGCGGCTTCCCAGCCCATGCCTTGATCGAGCAGATAGACGGCCCAAAGCACGAGGACCAGCAATGCTGGAAGGATGACCGCCAGCCCCAGCCGATCGGTTCGGCGAGGTGGTGGGTGGAGGTGTTCCATGGTGGCTGAAGGGCAATGATCAGGCCAGTGCAAAGAGCGGCCATAGTGGCAGAGCTGCGCGCTCCACCTACCTTCGGGGCGATGAAACGCCGCAGCCTCTTTGTCCTACCGGTGGTGGCGCTGGCCATCCTGGGTTGCTTTGCAGCACCGGGAGAACTGCGCCCGCTACCCGAACCACTTACCACCAACGGTGCACAAGACCTGAAGCCGGCGAGTGAGCTGGCGCTCTTGATGCGCGTGATGGCCGTGCATGCGGACAGTGTGAAAGCAGCGCTCAAACGCGGCGACCGCAAGCTCCCCCCCGCCCCCGCCGGCATCGAACGACTGATGCAAGCCACCCCGACCGAGGGGATGCACATCGACCCCATCACCTTTCCCACCTTCAGCAAGGACTATCAGGACAAGGTGAACGCCCTGTACAGCGCAACCCGCAAGGACCGCAACCAAGCGTACAACGCGCTTGTGCAGAGCTGCGCGAACTGCCACGGCAGCCATTGCCCAGGGCCGTTGATGCGCATCAAGAAGATGTATCTGTAGGTCAGGCGGGGACCACTTTCCCGCTGGGTGTGCGCTGCCCACCCGGATAGAACGCACCGATGCGCACCCGGCTGGTGTGCAGGAACTGTGTGATATCGAACCAGGGCCGCTGACCGATGGCGCGCAACACGAGGGCTGCTGTTGCCGCAGCATCGTTGCCTGCACGGTGATGCTGGAGCGGAATGCCATGGAGTGCGCACATGGCTGAAAGCCCATAGGAGCGATGGCCGGGCCAGACCTTACGGGCCATGCTCACACTGCAGAAGTACTCGAACGGGGCGAAGGGAATGCCATGCCCGCTGAGCGTACTACGCAACACGTTCATATCGAACGCCGCATTGTGCGCCACCACGGTGCGCCCATGCAGAAGCTCAGCCACCTCAGGCCAGATCTGGGACCAACGGGGTGCGTTGGCCACCGCCTGGGGGGTGATGCCGTGTACGGCGATGTTGTGCGGGCTGAAGTAGGGCCATTGGGGCGGCTTGATCAACCAATTGCGGACCTCCTGCACAGCTCCGTCGCGTACCACGGCGATACCCAGCTCGCACGGGCTGTCGGGCTGAGCGGTGGCGGTCTCGAAGTCGAGGGCGAGGAACTCCATGCGGTGGCCGAAGGTAGTACGACGCTGCCACGCGGCGATGGATGCAGGAGGAGACCATTCACATGGTGGGAAATTCGCCACGCCATGGCGATTTTCCCACCATCTCACGATCACTATACGACCAACCTCGACTTATTTTTGCCTCATGGAAAAGGCACGGAACCTCCGGCATGCAGTGGATATCGCGCTGAAGGACACCCCTGTGGTGTTGTTGCACGGTGCGCGGCAAACAGGCAAGACCACCTTGGTAAAGGCCATTGCCCGGAAACGGGGAGCACGGTATGTGACCTTGGACGACCACGCCACCCTGGAAGCTGCGTTGAACGATCCGCCTGCATTCATCCAAGGCTTGGGAAAGCTGGCGGTGATCGATGAGGTGCAGAACGCCCCGAACATCTTCCGGGCCATCAAAGCCTCGGTGGACCGTGACCGGAAGCCCGGCCGGTTCCTGCTGACGGGCAGTGCCAATGTGCTGGTGCTTCCGCGACTGGGCGACTCCCTGGCCGGTCGGATGGAGATCATCCCTTTGTATCCGTTCGCGCAGGACGAGCTGGCAGGAAGGAAGAGCGGCTTCATTGACCAGGTCTTTGCGGCGCGACCGAAGATGAAGGGCCCTTCGCCGTTGGAACGCAAGCAGATCGCAGCCCGGGTCATTGCGGGCGGATATCCTGAGGTGATGACCCGCAGGGATGCGGCGCGGCGGGATGCGTGGTACGGGGCCTACGTCACCAGCATACTGCAGCGGGATGTGCGGGACATCAGCAACATCACGGGGTTGACGGACCTGCCTCGGCTGTTGCAGGCACTTGCGGTGCGGAGCAGTGGTCTGCTCAATCTGGCCGATCTGTCGCGGACTTTGGACATCCCCCACTCCACGCTGCGGCGGTACATGGCCCTGCTGGAGGCCACGTTCCTAAGCACACCGGTGCAAGCCTGGCATGCGCATCGGGGACGGCGGCTGGTGAAGTCGCCCAAGCTGCACTTGGCGGACAGTGGCTTTGCAGCCCACCTTGCGGGCATCGATACCCCGGCGGACATCCTGAACAGTCCGTCGTTCGGGCCTTTGCTGGAGACCTTCGTGCTGAACGAGCTGCGGAAGATGTCGGGGTGGAGCAAGTTGCGGGTGAAGGCCTATCACTTCCGGACCGAAGCAGGTCGGGAAGTGGACATCGTGCTGGAGGACAACAAGGGCCGGATCGTGGGGATCGAGGTGAAGGCTGCGATGGCTGTGGGCAGCAATGACATGGCCGGCCTGAAGCACCTGCGGGAGGTGGCGGGAGACAAGTGGGTGCGGGGTGTTCTGCTGCACCCTGGGCTGGGCATCACGCCCTTCGACACCGACATCCACGCGGTGCCCTTGAGTGCGTTGTGGGAATGGTAGGTGGTGGGAAATTCGCCATGGCGTGGCGAATTTCCCAGCATGGCATGGCGGAATATCAGCACGGTTGGATCGTACTGGCGTGCCGCCGACCCGCTCGGAGCGAAACCTACAGCTTCACCACCTCCGCATCGGCCAGGGCCTGGTAGAGCTTTCGGGCGGTAGCTTCACTGACGTTCACCAGAGGAAGGCGCACCGTATTACCGCAGATGCCGAGGATCTTCAGGGCCTCTTTGATGCCACCGGGATTGCCCTCGGCGAAGAGCAGATCGATCACTTCAACGAGACGCAGATGCTCGCGGCGAGCGGTGTCCAGATCCCCCTTCAGCGCCGCATGCACCAAGGTGCTGAACTCCTGCGGCAGGGCATTGCCCACCACACTGATCACGCCCACACCGCCCATGGCGATGATGGGCAGGGTGAGCGCATCGTCGCCGCTGATGAGCATGAAGTCCTTCGGCTTGTGTTTGAGGATGCGGCCCATCTGATCGAGGTTGGCGCTTGCCTCCTTGATGGCGATGATGTTCTTGAAGTCTCGGGCCAGCCGGAGGGTGGTATCCGCGGTCATGTTGCTGCCTGTGCGGCCTGGCACGTTGTACAGGATGATGGGCCGCAGCGCCACTTGTGCGATGGCCTTGTAGTGCTGGTAGATGCCTTCCTGGGTGGGCTTGTTGTAGTAGGGGCTTACGCTCAGGATGGCATCCACACCGTCCATCTCGAAGCTGTTGAGCGTTTCGATGACCTCCGCCGTGTGGTTACCACCGACACCCAGCACCACAGGGACCCTGTTGCGCACGAAGCCGATGGTCTGTGCAAGCAGTTCCTTTTTCTCGGCCTTGGTGAGGGTTACGCTTTCGCCTGTTGTGCCCATGCTCACCACATAGTCCACACCACCTGCGATCTGGTGGTCAATGAGCTTCTCCAGTCCGGCATAGTCGATCTGTCCATTGGACCGGAAGGGAGTGATCAGCGCGACACCGAGGCCGCGGAAGGACGCGTTCATGAAGAGGTGGTTGACGTTAGTTCAACGAAGGTTCGTGACGGGCATTGACCATGAGCAGGTAGTGATGCACCTGCTGGATCAATTGGGGCAGGCTGTTGGATCCGGCCATGTCGATCATCATATCGAGGATGCGCTTGTTATCGTCGCTCCAGCGCCCCACTTTGAAGCGGGCGCGGCTTTTCGCCATGATGTACTGAATGGGCAGGCGATCATGCAGGGTAAGGTCGATGAGGACCTCATACTCCTCGGTCATGAAGTTCTCCACCGTATTGCCTTGTGGTATGCGATACCAGTTGAGGTCCTTCTGGCTGATGGCGTTGAAGTTGAGCTTGGCGTGCAGGTAATGCGGCATCACCTTTTGTTCGCTGTATCCTAGGGCCATGATGTTGCTGATGCCGAGCTCTTCCTTCAGGCGCTTGACGTAGTTGCGGACCTGGTTGTGCGCAGCTTCATCCTCCACGATATAGAGGATGCCCACCTTTTTGGCCGCAGCGATGTTCCGCGCGATGGGACGGCGGTCGGCGGGCAGTTCGCGCAGCAAGCGCCGCAGGCCCATCCACTCCTTTAGTCGGTCGAACAGCTTCATCCTTGGATCATTCGCATGAACGCTTCCTCATCCAGCACCGTCACCCCGAGCTCTTCGGCCTTGGCCCGTTTGGCCGGTCCCATATCCGCACCGGCCAGCAGGTAACTGGTCTTGCTGGAGATGGAACCCGACACCTTGCCGCCGTTCTGCTCAATGGTCTCCTTGATGCTGTCGCGGCTGAAGTTCCGGAAAACACCTGAGACCACGAAGGTGAGGCCTTTCAGTCGATCGCCCACGGGGGCCATCTCGGATGCCTCCAGTTCGAAGCGCAGCCCCTGTGCGCGCAGGAGTTCGAGCACTTCGCGGTTCCCTTCGGTCGCGAAAAAGTCGACGATGCTTTTGGCGATGACCGGCCCGACCTCGTCCAAGGCGGTCAGTTCCTCCTGGCTCATGGCGGCCAGCCGATCGATGTTGCCTACGGACCGGGCGATCTTGCGGGCCACGGTCTCGCCCACATGGCGGATGCCGATGGCGAAGAGCACGCGCTCGAACGGACGCACCCGACTGGCGGCAATGCCTTCAAGCACCTGTTGGACACTGCGCTCGCCCCACCCCTTTCCCAGCGCCAGCAAGCGCTCACGGTCCAGGCTGTAGAGATCGGCGACCGTACGCACCAGGCCGCTGCGGAACAACTCCTCCACTGTTTCGCCACCCAGCCCTTCGATGTCCATCGCCTTGCGCGCCACGAAATGTTCGATGCGCCGCACGATCTGGGGTGGACAGTTGTGTTCGTTGGGACAGTAGTGCTGGGCCTCTCCTTCGTACCGCACCAGCGGGGTGCCGCACTCGGGGCACTGATCAGGGAAGCTGACCGGTGCTGCACCCGCCGGGCGCTGGTCCACTTGAACACCTACGATCTTGGGGATGATCTCGCCGCCCTTCTCCACCTGAACGGAATCCCCCACGTGCAGATCGAGCTTGGCGATCTGGTCTGCATTGTGCAGGCTGGCGCGCTTCACCGTGGTGCCGGCGAGCAGCACAGGTTCCAACTCGGCCACCGGCGTTATAGCACCGGTGCGTCCGACTTGATAGGACACGCCATTGAGACGCGTAATGGCCTGCTCTGCCGCGAACTTGTAGGCGATCGCCCATCGCGGGCTTTTCGCCGTCATACCCAGTTCAGCCTGCACGTCGAGGTCATCCACCTTGATAACGATACCATCGATGGCCACCTCGAAAGTGTGCCGGGCCTTGTCCCAATGGTCGATGAAGGCCATAATGCCGTCCACGTTGGTGGCCTGCCCGATGAGTTGCCGCTCGGGCTGTGGCACGCGGAAGCCCCACTGACCGGCCGCGCGGATGTTGTCGTGGTGGCTGCGGGTGGGAAGGCCTTCGCCCTGGAGGCCATAGATGAAACAATCCAGTCCACGGCGCGCCACTTCCTTGGGATCTTGAAGTTTGAGCGTACCTGCGGCGGTATTGCGCGGGTTGGCATACAGTTCCTCGCCTGCCTGCCGCCTTGCTTCATTGAGCTGTTCGAAGCGCGATCGGGTGAACACGACCTCACCACGTACATCGAACAAAGAAGGGAAGCCTTCACCCTGCAAGTGCAAGGGGATCGAGCGCACGGTGCGGATGTTGTTCGTGACCTCTTCTCCCTGCTCGCC
>JALOLX010000263.1 GCA_025455765.1 Flavobacteriales bacterium
ACCACCTCGTGGATGTCGTCCTCACCTTGTCCATCGGCCCGCAGCGAACTGAAGTAGCCGCGCGTACCATCGGCAGTGAGCACGAAGAACAGGTCATCGTCAGGCGAATTGATCGGCCAGCCCAGGTTCTCGGGTTTGGACCATTGACCGTCCACCAAGCGGCTCCGGAAGATGTCGTAGCCCCCCATGCTGGAATGGCCCTTGCTGCTGAAGTAAAGGGTATTGCCATCGGCGGTGACGAACACACCATCCTCATCGGACCTTGAGTTCACGGTGGGGCCAAGGTTCTCAGGCACACCCCAACTGCTGGTGGCTGCGACCCAGGGCGCGCGGAAGATGTCCTGCCCACCCACACTGCCTTCGGTCCGATCGCTCACGAAGTAGAGCCATTGTCCATCGGCAGTGCGCCAGGCAGCGCTTTCATGCCCGGGGCCGTTGATCGGTGCTTCCAAGGCGCGTGGCTCCGCCCACCCGGCAGCAGTGCGTTGGCTCTCGTACAAGTCGCCCGCACCACCATTGTCGCGGTAGAGGAGCAGGGTTCCACCGTCGGCGGCAAGACCAACGCTGGCATCGTTCGCCGGGCCGTTCAGCGGCGAAGGCAGCAGCTGTGGCACGCCCCATCGATCCCCTTCCCGCTTCACCACATGGATATCCTCGAAGTACTCACCAGTGCTCTTGTTGATCTTGCTGTGGCCCGGCGACGGGCGGCGTGAAGTGAAGTAGAGCGTCGTGCCGTCCGCACTGATCAAGGGGCCATGGTCACTGGCCGTGGAATTGATCCCCGCTCCGAGGTTGCGCACCTCAGCTGCAACTGGTGCTTCGGCCATGGTGCGCCCGTGGCGGCATTGGCGCAGGTGATCGTCGGCATCTGCATAGAGCGGATCGGTGTCGCGCAGATCGCGCACCCGTTTATGCTCTTCGAAGGCGACAATGGCCTGGTCCCACTCCCCATTGAGGTGATGCGCATAGCCCACGAGGTAGTTGATGCGGGGCTGAGCAGGATCCAGCTCACGGGCGCGCAACAGGAAGGGCAATGCCTTGTGCCTGAAGGGGCCGTTCAACTGGCACATGCCCATGCGGAGATTGACCAAGGCATCGTTCGGGGCCAACGCCAGAGCCTCTTGATACAAGGCCTCGGCCTGCACATGCTGCACACCGCCCATCTGGGCCAGCTTGTCCGCCTGCTTCAACAGGTCCTCCACCTGCTTGGATCGCTCTTGTGCCTGAGCATTGGCGAACAGGAGCAGTGCGATGGCGAGAAGGCTGGTACGGAACATGGGACGCTTTTACGGAGGATGCTGTTAATAGGTACACCGCGAACGCGAACATCTCCCTCCACCCCCACCCTAGCTTTGCGCCCACCTGACAGCGACCGAAGATAACCGCCGCTTTCGAACCACGCACCCATGGCCAAGAAGACCGCACCGAAGAGCATTCTCACCAACGCTTCGCTCACCTTCCTGGAGCGATACCTCAACAACCCCTCACCCACCGGTTTCGAGAGCGCTGGCCAGAAGATCTGGCTCGACTACGTGAAGCCCTACGTGGACGATCACATTGTTGACCCCTATGGCACGGTGGTGGGCGTCATCAACCCCGATGCGAAGTACAAGGTGGTGATCGAGGCCCACGCCGATGAGATCAGCTGGTTCGTTCACTACATCACCAAGGAAGGCTTCATTTACGTGCGCCGCAACGGTGGCAGCGACCACATCATCGCACCCAGCAAGCGGGTGAACATCCACACCGACAAGGGGATCGTGAAGGCCGTGTTCGGCTGGCCCGCCATCCACGTCCGCAACGGAAAGACGGAGATCACGCCCAGCCTGGACAACATCTTCCTGGATTGCGGCTGCAACAGCAAGGAGGAAGTGGAGGCGCTCGGCGTCCATGTGGGCTGCGTGATCACCTACGAGGACGAGTTCATGGTGATGAACCAGCGCAACTTCGTGGGCCGTGCCCTCGACAACCGCATGGGCGGCTTCATGATCGCTGAAGTGGCGCGCCTGTTGAAGGAACAGAAGGTGAAGCTGCCCTTCGGCCTGTATGTCACCAACAGCGTGCAGGAAGAAGTGGGGCTGCGCGGAGCGGAGATGATCGTGGAGCGCATCAAGCCCGATATCGCCATCGTCACCGATGTGACGCACGACACGCAGACCCCCTTGATGAACAAGATCCAGAGCGGTGATATCGCCTGCGGCAAGGGTCCTGTACTGAGCTATGCGCCAGCCGTACACAACAACGTATTGAAGCACATCGTGCGCACGGCTGAAGCGGAGAAGATCCCCTTCCAACGCGCCGCCCAGAGCCGCGCCACAGGCACCGATACCGACGCCTTCGCCTACGGCAGTGCGGGCGTGCCCAGCGCCTTGATCAGCCTGCCTTTGCGTTACATGCACACCACCGTGGAGACCGTCCACCGCGAGGATGTGGAGAACGTGATCAAGCTCATCCTGGCCAGTGTGAAAGGATTGAAGTCCGGCGCGGATATGCGCTACTTCAAGTAGGTCACATGGCCGACGAGCGCGACCACCTCACCGACGAAGCCGCGCAGTTCCTGCTGGTGGCCGGTGCCACGGTAGCCGTGGCGACCGGTGCGATCACCTTGGCGGCCTGGCTGGTACCGGGCACGCCGACCACACCGGTGGAACAGGTGTTGGCGCACCAGCACGCTGGGTACATCCTGCGCGATGTGGCCCAGGTGATCGGCAACGCTTGGCCGCTGGTGGCGCGCATCAGTGCAGCGGTGGTGCTTTCGGTGGCCGTTGGTGGTGTCCTCGGCACCGCGCTCCAAGTGATGCCAGGGCTCAGAACGCAGGCGTGGCGGGCAGGTCGATGGACCATGCTCGGGGTGCTGCTCTGGAGCCTCTTCGCCGTGCTCTTCCTGCCGCCGCGAAGCCTGAAGGTGACCCGCGAGGGACTTCAGCTCCTCGAACGCCCTGCGGTCCTTGGTCAGGTAAGCCTGCCCGTGCCTGCCAGGGCCCGGTCCTACGGTCGTGCAGAGGTGAACGGTATTGCGGCGCACCTGGGCCCGGCAGGCGATACCTTGCGGTTGACCTTCAGCGATGGCGGCCGTGAGGACCTGCTGCTCCCCCATCAGGAAGCGGCGGGCAGTGCCTTTGTGGCCAGTGCGCTCCACGACCACCTCACCCATCCCTGATGAACGCCGCACTGATCCCGCTGGAAGCCACCATTCCCTTGCGGCTACGCGTGCTTCGGCCCGGAGGCACCGAGGCTGACTGCCACTTCCCCAGCGATCACGTGCCCGGTGCCTTCCACGTGGGCACCTTCGTAGAAGAACAATGCGTGGCCGTACAATGCGTGGCCGTTGGCAGCTTCAGTCCCGAAGCACATGCAGAACTGCCCGCGAAGCGACCGTACCGTCTGCGAGGCATGGCCAGCGCGCCGGAGGTGCGTGGACGTGGTGCCGGACGCGTGCTGCTCGACCAGGCGGTGGTGGTGCTCGCCGATCGTGGCTGCGACCTGCTCTGGTGCAATGCCCGGGAGGTCGCCATCCCCTTTTACGAGCGCATGGGCTTCATCGGCAGGGGGCCGTTGTTCGACATACCC
>JALOLX010000016.1 GCA_025455765.1 Flavobacteriales bacterium
CTGCGATCCCAGTACCAGGTCCTCAATGCCGGTCGGAATACCATTGAGGTTGATGTCGTCGATGTACACGTTGTTGCCACCGTCGCTCTCGAACTCGAATTTGAAGCGGAAGTTGCTGACGTGGAACGTGCTGGCGATCGCGCTCGATTGAGAAGCGTTCCACTGGCTGGAAGTGGGTACGAACGATCCCGAGGTATTGGGTGCAGTGGCGAGATCGATCGAGCCGCGCAAGTTGCGGCGGATCGACCAGGTCTGTCCACAGTTGTTCGAGATCAACAGGCGCAGGCGGTCGTCGTTGTTGGCGTTCCGCCGTGCGAACGCGTACTTGAAGCTGATCACAATGCTCGTTGCATCGCTCATGTCATAGGTGCCCGATACCAGTTCATCAATGCGGCCCGTCATGGCCGAAGAGTTGATGATCCGTACACTGTTGCCACCTGAGAACGCAGCTGTATTGGTGATCTGGAAGGTGTTGTCATTGTCCACGTTCACCACCGCCCAATCGTTGGAGGGAAGGGTGCCGATCTGCTCGAAACCCTCCTCGATCGGGCCTTCCGCACCAGGGTTGGCCAACACCGTGATGTAGCCAACCGACTCGCTGGTCAGGGTGGTGGTGCCGTCAGAGACCGTGAGGGTTACAGGATAGATACCCGGTTCAGTGTAGGTCACCTGTTGTTCTGCTTCATCGCTCACAGCGGGTGCGCCGCCCGGGAAGGACCAAGTGCGCGAGCTTACGGTGTTGTAGCTGTCGTCCGTGAAGGTCACTGTGTTGCCAGCGCAAATGGTGCGTGTACTGCTGCTGAAGCTTGCTGCACACAATTGTGCAGGCGCCTGAACACCGGTGAAGGTGAGATTGCTGGCGGTGATCAGCTGGTTGCGTTGGGCAGTGCTGGAGTTCAGCGCAGCGATCATGCGGGTGGCCTGCCCCTCGGTGAACATCTTCGAACAGTAGGAGTACTCCATGTAGTTCTCCACATTGTCCAGACTGCCACAGCTCTGTCCGTTGATGGTGCAGGTTAGCCAGCCGATGGTGTTGGGCGTGTCGGCCACGCCATCATCGCCATTGCAGTTCTCAGGCAGTGCCGGTTCGTTACTGTTCCCCCAGGTATGCGCCAGGTTCAACCAGTGACCCACCTCGTGGGTGAGTGTTCGCGAGCGTGTAGGACTGCTCGTGTTGATACTGCCAGTGTATGTGTGTTGAAGCACAATGCCGTCGCCAGCGGCGAAATTCGCCACCGCGTTCGGCCGGAACGTGTAGCCGGCAGCGCCGTCGGCAGAGGCTGCGACCCACACGTTCATGTAGCGGTTGCGCGGCCACTGGATAAGGTCCTTCATGCTCTGGTCACCAGCGTTGGTCAACGTGGACACCGTGCGGGTGATACCCTTGGTGCAGTTGCCCTGGGGGTCCTTCTGTGCCAGTCGGAATTCAATGTTCACATCCCCGACGATGTTGAGGAAGGCCGGATTCACATTATCCCAATCGGGGTTCTCCTTGTTGAAGTCCTCGTTCAGGATGCGCATCGCATCGAAGATCTGTTCGTCAGCGATGTTCTCCGGGCCATTGTTGTGGATGATGTGGAACACCACCGGAATGATGTAGGTGCTACCACCCCCACGCTCCGGCGATGCCTCGAATGCCCGGGTGAACGCCTCCAGCTCAGCGTCCGCTGCTTCGATCTCCGCGATCAGCACTGGGTCGTGCGCCCGCTCGCCGAACAGCCGGTGCAGTTCGTTGGCGCCGCACGGATGCTCCGCGGTGAATTGTGCGGAGGCCGCAAAGGAAAAGGCGAACAGGGCGCCGAAGTTAGCCCTCCGGACGCGCCTTGGACAGGCAAGCCCGTGCCAAGTTCAGGGCGTGCGCACCCTCCCAGCGAACGAAGCCGTCCGCGCTTGTACGTGCAGATGCTTCCAGTTAACGGGCAAGACCAGCCGTTCCTTCGACGGAGGATGCCTTTCCGCCGGACAGATCCATGTTACGGCGGCTGTAATTCTTGGGATCCTGAAAGGCGCTATCAGACCACTACGGCTGCTCAACCACCAAGCGGAGCACTGCCTGTCGCTGTTCGTCAGCCACCCGGACGAAGTGGACACCAGGTGCCAGGCCGGCCAAGGGCAACTTCACCGAAGGAGTTGCTTGGGCACCTGAGGCCACCGTCCGTGCGGTTCTTCCCAAGGCGTCGAGGATCTCGACCGTCATTCGCCCCTGCCACGCATCGTTCAGCAGCAGGGTCGCTTCATTCCGGGCAGGGTTGGGCGCCAGCCAAAGATCGCCCGTGGCGCCAAGCTCGGTCACTTCGGTGGTCAATGGCTCACCATTGATGTTGATATCATCGATGTAGACCACGTTGCCCCCGCCTCCGGTGAACTCGAACTTCATCCGCAGGTTGCTTACGAAGTTGCTGGGACCGAACCCTGTCACTTCGGCATATCCCCATTCCTGCGGGCCATCCGGGACAAAGGTGCCCCCTTGATCGGGCGCTGTGGGCAGGTCGTCCGTGGCGCGCAAGGTCTTGCGCGGAGACCACGTGATGCCGCAATTGTTGCTGGTGAAGAACCGCAGCACGTCATCATTCCAAGGCTGGCGCCGCGCGAAGGCGTAACGGAAGGAGATGGTCATCGTGGATAGACCAGTGGCGTCGTACACATTGCTGATCAGTGCGTCCACGTAGCCATTGGTGCCGGATGTGTTGTTGAGGCGCACGGCACTGTTGCCGGTGTAGGCTGCAGCCGTGGTCAGTTGGAAGGAGCCGTTGCTCTCTTCATCCTCCACCCACCACTCGGGTCCAGTGAGCCCCGCAAGTTCTTCGAACCCTTCACTGGCAGGCCAGGCCAGGCCGGTATCGGGAAGCACCGTGATGTAGGACACCTCTTCCACGGACAGTTCGTTCACCCCGTCGGTGACCGTGAGGGAGACCGGGTAAGTGCCGGCTTCCGCATAGGTCACCACCACGTTGGGTTGGTCGCTGGTGCTTGGGCTGCCGCCGGGGAACGACCACGTGCGACCGGTGATGGCGCTGAAGCTGGCATCGGTGAAGGTGACCGTGCGGCCCGCGCAGATCTCCCGGTCGTTGGCGGTGAACCCGGCCTCACACAATTGAGGTGCGTTGAGCACGCCGGTCTGTGCCAGATTGCTGCTTTGCCAGAGCGAACTGCGCTGCGCCACACTGGAGGTGAGCGCCGCGATCATCCGGGTGCCCTGTCCTACAGTGAACATCTTGGCGCAATACGAGTACTCCATGTAGTTCTCCACGTTATCCAACGGAGATCCGCAGCTGGCCCCGTTCAAGTTGCACGATGTCCATCCCACGGTAAGCGGGGTGTCGGCCACCCCATCGTCCATGGAGCAGTTCTCCTCCACCCCCGGCTCGTTGCTGTTGCCCCAACAGTGCGGCAGGTTGATCCAGTGTCCAACCTCGTGCGTGAGTACACGTGATCGCCCCACGCTGCTGGTGCCGATGCTACCCACATAATCATGCTTCACCACGATACCGTCCTCCTGTGGTTGGTTGTTCAGCACCCACGGATAATTGGTGTACCCCGCAGCTCCGCTCGCCGAAGCGCCCACCCAGATGTTCATGTACCGGTTGCGAGGCCACTGGATAAGGCCCGCCATGTCGTAGTCCCCCACGTAGGTCAGGTCAGAAACGGTACGTGTGATGCCATTGGTGCAGTTGCCTTGTGGGTCCAGCTGGGCAAGGCGGAATTCGATGCCCACATCGGCCACGATATCCAGGAAGGCAGGGCGCACGGAGGTCCAATCCGGATTGAGCTTGTTGAAGTCCTCGTTCAATACCCGGATGGCGTCGTACACCTGCTCGTTGCTGATGTTCTCCGGCCCATTGTCGTGAATGATGTGGAACACCACCGGAATGATGTAGGTGCTGCGTTCACCATCGAATTGACCGAGCCGCGCACGTTCATCCAATTCGTCGCGCAGGCGCAGGGCATCCTCCCACCCTTGCGGGTCGGATATGCGGAGCTGCTCCATTTCCACCGGATCGTGGGTGCGGCAGGTGAACCCCTCGTTGGGGTCAATGGCGGATTGTGCGTGGAGCTGGCCTGCCAACCCCAGAACACCAACAAGTAAGAGCTGCTTCATCGGTAAGGGAACAGCCGCAAGGTACAAGGGTTCATTCCCCCTTGGACGGACCAATGCCCTTTCCGCTCTTGGAAAGCCGCCTTAGCCCAACGCCTGCTGCAGGTCGGCCACCAGGTCGCCGGCGTCCTCCAAGCCTACGCTGAGCCGGATGAGGGTGTCCGCCAGCCCATTGCGCAGCCGGTCCTCGCGGGGAATGCTGGCGTGCGTCATACTGGCCGGGTGGCCGAGCAGGGATTCCACCCCACCGAGGCTTTCCGCCAGGCTGAAGAGCTTGGTGCTGCTGAGCACCCGCAAGGCATCGTCCATGCGGTCCCCTTTCAAGGTGAAGCTGATCATGCCGCCGAAGTCCTTCATCTGGCGCTTGGCCACCGCATGGTTGGCGTGGCTGGGGAACCCAGGCCAGTACACCTTGTCCACCTTGGGGTGAGCGGCCAGGAAGGCGGCCACCACGGCGCCGTTCTCGCTATGGCGCTGCATGCGCAGGTGCAAGGTCTTCAAGCCGCGCAATACCAGGAAGCAGTCCATGGGGCCGGGTGTGGCACCACAGCTGTTCTGTAGGAAGGCCAAGCGTTCCGCCAGTGCATCATCCTTCACCACCAACGCACCCATCACCACATCGCTGTGGCCCCCGAGGTATTTGGTCACGCTATGCATGACCAGGTCGGCGCCCAGGTCCAGCGGGTTCTGCAGGTAGGGGCTGGCGAAGGTGTTGTCCACGCCCAGCAGGCAGCCTTGCTTGCGCGCCAACGCGGCCAGCCCTTCGATATCGATGATCCGCAGCAGGGGGTTCGTAGGCGTCTCCGCCCAGATCAGCTTGGTGTTCGGGCTGAGCGCGGCCTCCACATTGGCCAGGTCGCTCATGTCCACGAAGCGGAACTTCACGCCAAAGCCCTCGAATACCTTGGTGAAGAGGCGATAGGTGCCGCCGTAAAGGTCGTTGGTGCTCACTACCTCATCGCCCGGCTTCAGCAGCTTCACCACCGCATCGATGGCCGCCATGCCCGTGGCGAAGCACAAGCCGTGACGTCCGTTCTCCAAGGCCGCAAGCGCGTTCTGCAGCGCGGTGCGGGTGGGGTTGTGGGTGCGGCTGTATTCGTAGCCCTTGTGGTCGCCCGGAGCGGCCTGGACGTAGGTGCTGGTCTGGTAGATCGGCGTCATGATGGCGCCGGTGGTGGGATCGGGTTCCACGCCTGCGTGGATGGCCTTGGTGCCGAATTGCATGTATCCTGTGTACTGGGCCACGAAAGTACAGCGCCGCAGCTCAAGCCCGGCCCGAGCCTGCGGTGTTCCGTAGCCAGCGCGGCAGGATCACCGTGCCCATGAACAAGTAGAGGTAATAGCTCAGCAGGCGCCAGACCACGGCCACCGCACCGATGTAGCCCACGGCCGGCAGGATGTCGCCGAAGAACCCGGAGAACGCGATCTCCGCGATGCCACTGCCTCCCGGTGTTGGACTGATCAGCAGGATCACCCACATGATGAGCTGTCGCGCATAGAGCAGCAGGTGGTCCGATACCGGGAAGAAGGCCGCCACGATCAGGTTGACGACCAAGAACCGATTGGCCCAGGAGAAGCAGGTGGCGGCGAAGGCTTTCACCCAAAAACGCTTGGGCTTTCCGCGCAACTCCGATGAGGTGGTCACGATGTCATCACCCACTTGGATCACTTCGGGTCGCCAACGCCGTAGGAAAGGCAGCTTGAACACGCGAAGCAAGGCGAATTTGAAGGCGCGAGGCCGGAAGAACACTCCATAGAAGATGGCCAGGACCAGTGCCAGGATGAACAGGTAGCCGATGATGAAGATGGTCTTGATGGGAAGGCCCCAGAAGGCATGGTCCAATTGTGCGGGGAACAGGTCCTGCATGCCCACGGCCAGGAAGAGCAAGGGTACCATGATCACATAGAACAGTTCATCCATCAAGGCGGTGACCAGCACGATGGCCGTGGCCCGGCCCAGTTCGATCCCCTCCCGACCGATGATGAACATGGCAATGCCCGAGCCTCCCACTACGGAAGGGGTGAGCGCAGAGGCGAACTCCCAAAGGAACGTGACATTGAAGGCCTGCCGCCAGTTGAGGTGGCCATCGGAGAGCACACGGATGCGGAAGATGTAGCCGAGGTCGCGGAAGGCCGTGGCAATGATCGCAAGGAAGATCCACAGGGTGCTGTGCCAGGTCCAATCGATGGTCCGCAGCACAGCGCCGGTGCTCATCTTCACGAAGTCGCCAGTGCCTGCTTGCACTGGAATGAACTCCGCTGCGTTTGTCAGGTCCACGATGCCGTTGCCGTTCTGATCCGTCCAGCGGTGGTCGCCCTGGCCGTTCACCGCCCGTTCGAACCGTTCCTTTCCAAGGTCGCGCCACAGCAGCCAGCCCGCAGCCAGCATGCCGATCAGCACAGGCACTAGCACCTTGCGCAGGCTGAAGGTCTTGCGCAGGTCGTTCTCGTCGGTCACCTTCCCAGCTTCGCTCATCGGGTATCTTCGCGGCCCTTCACGGACGGCCTAAAGGTATCCCTTCGCACGAATGACGCGCTCGACCCTGGCCGCTCACCTGGCGCTTTTCACCGTCAACTTCATCTATGGGCTGAACTATGTGGTGGCCAAGGGCCTCATGCCTGCGGTGATCGGTCCTTCGGGGTTCATTCTCTTGCGTGTGCTGGGTGCCACGCTGTTGTTCTGGTTGCTCTACCTGCGGAAGCGAACGCCTGTGCCGGCCACCGATCTGGGGCGTCTGGCTCTTTGCGCAGTGTTCGGGGTGGCCTTGAACCAGTTGATGTTCTTCCATGGCCTGATGCGCACCACACCGGTGAACGCGAGCATCATCATGGTGGCCACTCCTGTGCTGGTGCTGGCGCTTTCCGCCTATCTGCTGGGCGAACGCCTCACTTGGATGAAGGTGTTGGGAGTGGTCTTTGGTGCGATCGGTGCGCTCGTATTGGTCCTCGCAGGGGCGGATGCTCAGCTCGGCGCCGGACATCTGGGCGACCTCTTCATCCTGATCAACGCCTCGTCCTATGCGATCTTTCTGGTGCTGGTAAAGCCGCTGATGCGACGCTACGATGCCGTTACCGTGATGTCCTGGTGCTTCCTTTTCGGCCTGGTGATGGTGATGCCCTTCGGATGGCATGAGTTGACGGAGGTGGCCTGGTCGGGACTTACTACACCCGTAGTGGTGGCCATGAGCTTCGTGGTGGTGATGGTGACCTTCGTGGCTTACCTGCTCAACACCTGGGCGATCGGTCGTGTGGACCCTGGGGTGGTGGGTAGCTACATCTACCTGCAGCCGGCCCTGGCACTGGGGTTCTCGTGGCTGTTCATGTACATCGGGGCTGAACAGCTGGGCATACCAGGCCAGTATTCCGTGTCGGTGGGTCCGGTGCAGGTGTTGAGCACGGTGCTCATCTTCACCGGGGTGTATCTGGTGGGTCGCCGCAGCGCTACAGTTTGAGCGCATGGGCCGCTTACTTTTGATGCCTCAATCGCGCATATGCTACGTTCCATGACGGGTTTCGGCCGCTCCGAGGGAGTGGTCAATGAACGCAAGGTCACCGTGGAACTGCGCTCGCTCAATAGCAAGCAGTTGGACCTGCTCGTGAAGGTGCCGGCGATCTACAAGGACCGCGAAGCTGAATTGCGCCAACTCGTCGGCGAGCAAGTTCAGCGTGGCAAGGTGGAGCTGGTGATCGGCTGTGAGCATCCTCAAGGCGCACAACGGGTGCGGCTGGACCGAACACTGCTTCGGGCCTACTATGAGGAGCTTCGCCACGCGGTGGCTGACATCGCACCGGATGCCAGCACGGACCTGCTGGCGCAAGCCTTGCGCATGCATGAGGCTTCGGTGACCCCGGCCGAGCGTGCGAGCGATGAGGAATGGGCCGCCGTACTGAAGCTTGTGCAGCGGGCCGTGGTCGAGTTCGGTCGGTTCCGGACAGCAGAAGGTGAGCGATTGGCTACCGAGTTGCGTGGCCGGGTGGAGGGCATTGCTTCCTTGATGGACACGGTGGAAGCGATGGACGCCGGCCGTTCAGAACGTACGCGAGAGCGACTGCGCGCGAAGCTCGGCGAGTTGCGACAGGAAGTGGACGAAGCCCGTTTTGAGCAGGAGCTGGTCTATTACCTGGAAAAGCTGGACATCACCGAAGAGAAGGTGCGGCTGCGTTCGCACTGCACCTATTTCCTGGAGACCATGGCAGCTGAAGAGGCGCAGGGTCGCAAGCTCGGCTTCATTGCCCAGGAAATGGGCCGTGAGATCAATACCGTGGGCTCCAAGGCCAATGATGCCGTGATGCAGCGCAGTGTGGTGCATATGAAGGACGAGCTGGAAAAGATCAAGGAACAAGTGCTCAACGTGCTGTGATGGAGTTGCGGGAAGACGGAACAGGCAAGTGCATCATCCTTTCCGCACCTTCGGGTGCCGGGAAGACCACCATCGTGCGGCATCTGTTGGGCAGTGGCCTTGGTCTGGCTTTCAGTGTCAGTGCCACCACACGACCACCACGCGCCAACGAGCGGGATGGCCACGATTACCACTTTCGATCTGAGGCGCAGTTCAAAGCGCATGTGCTCGCCGGTGATCTGGTAGAGTGGGAGGAGGTATACCCCGGCCGGTTCTATGGTACCCTGCGCAGTGAAGTGGACCGCATCTGGGCGGAAGGGCACCACGCCATTTTCGATATCGATGTGATCGGCGGCTTGCGTTTGAAGGAGATCTACAAGGAACGTGCACTGGCCATCTTCGTGGCACCGCCGAGCATGGAAGCGCTGGAAGAACGCTTGCGCAGCCGGGGCACGGAGACAGAGTCCACCCTGCGCACCAGGCTGGACAAGGCCCGGCAGGAGTGGAGCCACGCCCCTTCGTTCGACCATGTGCTGGTGAACGATGATCTGCAGCGGGCTTGTGAAGAGGCCGTACAACTCGTCAACCGCTTCCTGGCATGACCCGCATCGGCTGTCTCTTCGGCACCTTCGATCCGCCGCACAATGGGCATTTGGCCATTGCGGACCACATGCTCCAGCGGGCTGGCCTGGACCAAGTATGGTTGGTGGTCACTCCGCTCAACCCGTTCAAACAAGGACGTGGGATAAGCCCTGATCTACATCGAATGGCCATGGTGCGGCTTGCGGTACAAGGACGCTCGGCGGTGTTGGCCAGCGGCTTTGAACTGGACCTGCCCAAGCCCAGCTATACCGCGGACAGCCTGCGGTTCATGCGTGAGCGTTGGCCGCACCACAGCTTCGATCTGATCATCGGCAGCGACAACCTGGCCACGTTCCACAACTGGAAGGACCCCGGCGCCATCCTGGAGCACCACCGCCTCTTGGTCTATCCGCGTGATGGGTTCCAGGACCATCTCCAAGCCTCGGCCTATCAAGGGTCGCCGCAGGTGCAGATCATTGCCGACGCGCCCTTGGTCCGCGTTTCGTCCACGCAGGTACGTGCCGCCATTGCCCGCTGGGAACCGGTGGACGATCTGGTGCCCCCCGCGGTGGTCAGCTATATCCGGGAGTTCCGCCTGTATGGCCCGGCGAAGCCCTGAGCCGACACCGTCTCAAAGGACCGCGCTGCGTACATCAGCGGCCTGGCGCAAATGGTCACCCAGCACCTTCACGGCCCGGCTGTAGCCCAGCTCGTTCACCACGTGCAGGTCGCAGAGATGCCTGTAGGGCAGCAGGTAGTTGCGGTAGGCCGGCAATACATGGTGCTCCCATTGGTACCTGATCTCGTCCTCGCCATAACCGCGCTCCACCGAGTCGCGACGTATGCGCCGGTCAAGCTGGGCCTCCTCGCTGGCGTCGATGAACACCCGCAGGTCGAACAGGTCGCGCAGGGGTTCGTGGTGAAGCACGAACAGGCCTTCCACCAGGATCACCGGTGCAGGGCGCAACTCGATGAGCGACGCCTCCTTGCCAGCGTGATTGAAGGTGTATTCGCGTCGGTAGATGACGCCGCCGCTTAACAGTGTGCGAAGGTCGCGGGTAAGGCCGTCGAGGTCCACCGCGGTGGGCAGATCGAAATTGATCTTCCCATTGCTGTCCAGTGCTTGCTGTTCCTTGGGGTGGTAATAGTCGTCCTGCGAAACCACGCAGATGCTGCCCGGGGCCAACACCTCATGCAGTGCCCTGACCAGGCTGGTCTTACCCGAACCACTGCCTCCTGCCACACCGACCAGGTAGGAACCCTGCTGCATCAGCGCAAAAGTAGCGGTGGACGGGCCTTCCCCAACAGGTGCTCTGGTTTGGCACGCCGCTTGGATAGGGAGGGATGTACCCTACAACGAACACACGATGAACACCCCGGCCACCACCTACTCTGACCTGAAGAACAAGGCCAAGCAATTGTTGCTGGCCGGCGATCTGGAGCGCTACCTGCGCCTCCTCCGAACCATGCATACCGCTGCCAACGGGCGTCGCCCGGCATTGGCCTGAACCCCTGACGCTCAGCTTGGGACGGTCCTCTCGGGGGCCGTTCTGCGTTTCTGGGGGGAGGTGGATGGAACTTTTTTCCGCCCATTGGATCCTTTTGCCCGGAGTTGCCGTAGAAGGCCCCATGACGAAGAAGGATAAGATAGCCTTCATCAAGAGCAGCAAGCGGAAAACGCACGTGTACCAGGACCTGAACAGGTACACGGACCAGCAGCTCAACGATGTCATCCGGGAGATCGTGCAGGGGCTGGTCCGCGAGAGCGAGATCATCGCCAATGCGTACATCAACGGATATCGTTAGCGATGGTGTAGCGTGCGCACTGCTGAAGGCAGGGACCCACAGGTAGCGAAGCCCCACCACCGAAAGGCGGACGGGGCTTCGTTACGTTCGGACCTTACCAGCCGATGCCGAACGAATAGCCGGCTTGGAAGTAGGTTCTGCTCAGGGACCAATCACTGGCGGCCATGTACGGGGGTAGCATGCCGTCAAGTTCGCCAAGATTGACGCCGACACCGATATAAAACTCGCCGTAGTACCCGTCAAGCTCGCTGCGGCTACCCACACGGAGACCGAGCTGGGTCAGTGTGGTCTTGCTTTCAGTGGCACGCGCCCATGCGGGTGCAGGAAAGCCAAAGGAGCTGTTGGTATCCCACACGGAAGGGTCCAGCTCCAGGATGACCGTGCGGATGCCGATAGAGGTGGCGATGTACGGTCCACCGGCCATATCGCTAAAGAAATAGAGCGACCGAAGGGTAAAGTTCCGTGTGCGGGTGATGGTGCTCACGTCAACTTGGTAGCCATCGTACGAGAGGGATTCCCGGGTATTGCTTCCATCGCCGAACAAATCAAAGGCGAAGCCGTAGTCAAAGGCCATGGCGGTGCGGTCGCTGAGGTCGGCATCCGCTCCGAAGACGAAACCCATGTTGGCACCCTTCTCCACGTTCTCATAGTTCAGCGGTGAAATGCGCAAGCCCATCTGTGCGTGGGTCGATAGGAGCGACCAAAGCACCGCGCCGACCAGTAAGCTGATGAGCCTGCTCATTTCGTGAAGCTGATATTGAGCATTTCCAAGGCCTGTGAGATCGGTACGCCAAAGCCTAGACCTTCCAGCCCTTTGCCGCTGATCTTGAGCGTGGCCACACCTACCACAGCGCCGGTCTCATCGATCAAGGGGCCGCCGCTGTTCCCTGGATTGATGCTTACGTCCGTTTGTAGGTAGGCACGGCCTTCGATCTCGCGCTTGCCGCTTAGTACACCGCGCGAAACGCTCTGCCCCAATTCCGTATCCAGCGGCGTGCCGATGGCGAAGATCTCTTCACCCAACATAAGCTGCCCGTCATTACCGATCGCCATGGAGGGAAGGTCGCTCGCTGTGACCTTCAAGAGCGCCACGTCGAAATCCTTGTTCACCTTCACCACCGTGGCATCCAGGGTGAACCCTTGAGAGAATTTCACTTTCACAAGGCTCTCGCCGTTCACCACGTGTTCATTCGTGATGATGTATCCATCGTTACTGATGATGAAACCACTGCCGTGCCCCTTTTCCATGTCCACCGTAACCACACCCTTGATCAGCTCGGCAAGCATCTCCTTGCGGCTCTTGAAGGTGATGGTCTTGGGCGTACCGATCACCACTTCATTGCCTTTACTGGCCACCAGGCCAGCGCCATAGAGCGCTTCCAACCGAGCGGGTAGTTCGCTGTTCTCCGCCAGGGTACGGCTGGCTACGGCGAGTGCACTGCCCAGGATCTCTTCAGCACGTTCCTTATTGGCGAAGTGGGTGACAGTGCTGCGTTCTTCGAGCAGGATCTTGTCCGGATCCAATGCGCTGAAAAAGCGCCAATTCACCGTCAGGTCGATCGTGCCTGTTAGGCGCTCCTTACTTTCGGTGACATCCATCGTGACGTTCTCCAAGGTCGGATACAGGAAGAATTTGGCCCGTTGGATGGCTTCGTCACCTTTGGTGGTGCCTTTGCGAACGGTCTTCATATCCATCCACGTGTCCCGCGCACCCGCAGTGAGGGAGGAGGTCAGCTGATCGCCGTAGTTCAGGCTCTTCAAAGGCGTGTCGCGATCGTGCTTTACGGGTCGCCCGTTCACCTTGCCCAAGGCAGCACGCTCACCCACGCCGATCTCCAACCCGGTTATGGGGATGTACTGCTTGCGCATGTCGGCTGGCATTTCCTTGAACAGCCGCACAATGGCTCGTTCCGTCGGGAACGTATACATCTTCGGACTTTTATGGTCGACAATGTAGGGCAGGTGGAAGAGCATGGCATCCACGAACAGGACCGAATTACGCGTCTTGGGATAGACCGTACTGGTTGCAGTGACATATCCAGGATGGCGCAACTCGAAGTTCAGCTCTCGTCCATCGTTCGGGTCATAGGTGTAGGTATATGGTGTTACACCACGCTGGTTGCCATTCACATATACCGTGGCGCCCTGTGGAACGGACTCCAGGGTGATGGAACTGCCGGAGCCACCGATCAGCCCCGCACATCCGCTGAAGATGAACGCAAGCGGAAGAAGGAATTGTAGTCTTTGCATACTGGTCAGTATCTGAAGCCTGTGCAAATAAACCACTGTAAGCCTTTACTGCAAGTTCCACGAGGAAAATTACCTTCGATCCATGAGCCGAGTGATGGAGAAGCGCTGGGTGTACCGTTCGGTGCCCGACCAGCAAGTGGTGGAAAGGCTTACGCACGAGCGGTGTCCAGAGGTCATCGCCCGTCTGCTGGCCCAACGTGGTATCGTCGATCCGGAAGAAGCATCCGCCTTCTTCAGGCCCGACCTGGAACAACTGCACGACCCCTTCCTGATGAAGGACATGGAAGCGGCCGTGCAGCGCGTGGAACGTGCGCTGGGTGACCATGAGCGTATCATGGTGTATGGTGACTATGACGTGGACGGAACGACGGCCGTGGCATTGGTCTATTCCTTCCTCCAGCGCTTTACCGGTCAATTGATCTTCCATATCCCGGACCGCTACAGCGAAGGGTATGGGATCTCTTTCGCTGGTGTGGAGCGCGCCCATCGCGAAGGGTGCACCTTGATCATCGCGCTGGACTGTGGCATCAAGGCGCACGACAAGGTGGAGCGCGCGCGCGAGCTGGGCATCGACATGATCATCTGCGATCACCACCGCCCGGGGGATACGCTGCCGGCCGCACTGGCTGTGCTCGATCCCAAGCGTGCCGATTGTCCTTACCCCTTCAAAGAGCTCAGTGGCTGCGGCATCGGCTTCAAGTTGGTGCAGG
>JALOLX010000264.1 GCA_025455765.1 Flavobacteriales bacterium
ATCCGCCGCAGTAAGCTGCCCGATCCGGCGCGGTTGGGCAATGCCGGCAGCTTCTTCAAGAACCCGGTGGTGGAGCCTGGCGTGCTCGAGGCCATCAGATCCACCCATCCGGACGTGGTGGCCTACCCGGCGGAAGGGGGCTACAAACTGGCTGCGGGGTGGCTCATCGAGCGTGCGGGCTGGAAGGGCCACCGCCGAGCGGGCTGCGGGGTGCACGACCGCCAGGCCCTGGTGCTGGTGAACCATGGCGCCGCCACGGGAAGCGAAGTGTACGCGCTCAGCTCGGACATCGTGCACAGCGTGCAGGAGCGCTTCGGTGTGGAACTGGAGCGGGAGGTGAACATCCTCTGAGCCACAGGCGTTCAGGATCCCGAGCAAAGGTGGTCTGATGCCTTGCTTACCCACCGCAGAATAGCCGAACTTCGCACTCCATGGCCCGGCGCTCATCCCTGCTGCTCATCCTGTTCGGCGTAGTGCTGGTCCAGGCCTGCCGGAAGGACCCCTCAGCCGAGATGGAAGAGTTGGTGGTAGGTGCTTATCGACCAACACCCCTACAACTGGACATCCCTACCTGGGCGCTGGACAGCATCCATCCTGTCATCCTTCCGAGCAGCAACCCGCTCACGGTGGAAGGGGTGGCCTTGGGCAGGCGGCTGTTCTACGAGAAGGCGCTTTCCGACGACTACAGCATGTCCTGCGGCAGTTGCCATCAGCAGGCCCATGCCTTCAGCGATCCACGCCAGTTCTCATTGGGCACCGACGGCAGCGTGGGCCGCCGGAACTCCATGACCATCCAGAACGCCGTGTGGGACCACTTCTTCTTCTGGGACACCCGCGCCGCCACCTTGGAACAGCAAGCCTTCGGGCCAGTGACGAACCACGCCGAGATGCGCAACACCTGGCCGGTGGTGGAGGAACGTTTGCGGGCACATCCCGAATACCCCGCACTCTTTGCCAAAGCCTTTGGTGATGCCCGTATCGACAGTATCCGCGTGGTGCGCGCCATCGCACAGTTCGAACGGACCCTGCTCACCTTCAATTCGCCCTATGACCGATACGTGCACGGCGGTGATCTCACGGCCATGACCGAGCAGCAGGTCCGCGGCATGGAGCTGTTCTTCGGTGATGCGCACTGCGGCGACTGCCATGCTGCACCGCGCATCCAGGATCACGGTGCTCAGAATATCGGCCTAGGAAGGAACAGCAGCGATCTCGGCATGATGGAGTTCACCGGCCTGGAGATCCATCGCGGCCGCTTCAAGAACCCCAGCCTGCGCAACGTGGCCGTATCCGCACCGTACATGCACGACGGCCGCTTCAACACCTTGGAGGAAGTGATGCACTTCTATGCGGAAGAGGTGGATCTGGCCGACCCGAACCTGGACCAGCACATGTTCGCCTGGACCTTCGGCTTTGTTGATCTTGATGCACAAGAGCGTGCTGATCTGGTCGCGTTCATGCACGCCCTCACCGACGAGGAGTTCCTGACCAACCCGGCCTTCAGCGATCCGAACTGATCGGTTCGCCCGCCAGGTGCCATCTTCACGGCCTCAAGACCGTGCCTGCATGATCCGTCCGTCCCTCCTTCCCTTCCTGTTCCTCGTATTCAGCCATGCCTTCGGGCAGCAGACCCTCACCCTGCGCGATGCCGTGCTCAAGGCCGGCACCGACCTTGCACCCGAGCGCATCCGTGGCCTGCAATGGATCACGGGCACGGGCAACTACAGCTTCGTGCAGGACAGCGTGCTCATGGTCGGCAGCAGTGGCAAGGCCATGGACCGCCCCCTGCTCAGCCTCGGCACCCTCAACAAGGCCTTGCCGGCAGACCAACAACTGCGGTCTTTGCCAGCGTTGACGTGGATCGATGGGAACAGCTTCCGCTTTCAGCACAAGGGCCGCCTGCTGCGCTACGACCTCGCCAGCAATGCGTTGAGCACGATCGTCACCCTGCCCGAAGAAGCCGCGAACGAGGACATTGAGCCGACCTCGCTCCACGTGGCCTGCACCATTGAGAACGACCTGTACGTGGTGCGGCCAGATGGGCAGTCCCAGCGCGTCACCAGCGACGGCGCCGATGGCATCGTGAACGGCCAGAGCGTACACCGCCAGGAGTACGGCATCACCAAGGGCACCTTCTGGGCACCGAAGGGTGAACGACTGGCCTTCTACCGCATGGACGAGCGGATGGTGACCACCTACCAACTGGAGGACATCAGCACCAAGCCCAGCACCTTCAATGCGATCCGCTACCCCATGGCCGGGCAGACCAGCCACCACGTGACCGTGGGCGTGTACGACCTGCGCGACGGCAGCACCCGCTTCCTGCGCACCGATGGCGCGGCCGATGACTACCTCACCAACATCGCGTGGAGCCCCGATGGCCGCTTCATCCATATCGTTCACCTGGACCGCCGCACGGAGAACCTGCGCTTGGTGCGCTACGATGCCACCACGGGCGAGCCAATATCCACGCTGCTGACCGAGCAGGACCCGAAGTACCTCGAGCCCGAGCATGCCCCGCTCTTCCTCAAGGCCCGGCCCGACCAATACCTCTGGCGCAGCGAACGCGATGGCTGGGACCACCTCTATCTCTACGATGTCCGCAAGGGCCTCGTGCGGCAGCTCACCAAAGGACCGTGGAACGTGAAGGAAGTGCTGGGCGTGGATCCCGGTGGTCGCTTCGTAGTGGTGGAAGGTTCAGCGCCCGAGACCGTGACCGATCCCTCCGGAGCGCTGGAGACACACTGCTACCGGGTGGACCTCCCCGGTGGTCGCACCACGCGGCTGACGCGGGAAGTGGGCACACACCACGGACTGCTCAGCGACAATGCGGCGTTCCTCATCGACCGGTGGAGCAGCACCACGGTACCCGGGCGCACGGAACTGGTGAGCACCACCAAAGGCGAGCGCATCCGCACCCTGCTTGATGCGAAGGACCCGCTGGCGGCCTACACCGTGGGCTCCATCGCGCTGCTCCAGGTGCCCATCACCAACGGCGACCGGGCCAATGCGCGCCTCATCAAGCCCAGCCATTTCCAGGAAGGACGGCGTTACCCGGTGCTGATCTACGTGTACAACGGACCGCACGTGCAATTGGTGAACAACAGCTTCCTCGGCGGGGCCTCACATTGGATGCTGGAAGCGGCCGAACGCGGCTACCTGGTGTGGACCCTGGACGGGCATGGCAGCGCAGGCCGCAGCAAGGCCTTCGAGCAGATCGTGCACCGACGGCTGGGGCAGGTGGAAGTGGACGACCAGCTGGCCGGCGTGGACTACCT
>JALOLX010000265.1 GCA_025455765.1 Flavobacteriales bacterium
CCGGTGAGCTTGGCCAGCATGCCGGCCGCGTAGTTCGCACCGGCGATGCTCAGGAACCACGCACCCATGGCGGTGGCGGTCATGTCCTTCGGTACCAACTTGGTCACCATGCTCAAGCCGATGGGGCTGAGGAACAGTTCACCCGTGGTGTGCAACATGTAGAGCAGCGCCAGGGTCCAGAGGGGTACCTGGTATTCCACGGCCAGTGGAGTGGCGATCAGGATCACCAGGTAGCCAAGGCCCAGTTGAAGGATACCCAGGCCGAACTTCATCGGAATGCTGAAGTCCTTGTCGGCCTGCTTCAGCTTCACCCACATGATGCTGAACAACGAACCGAAGATGAGGATGTAGGCCGGGTTGAAGAACTGTGTGGTGGCGGCCCCCATTTCCCACCCGCCGATCATCCGGTCCACGTTGCGGTCGGCGAAGAGGGTGAGGCTGCTGCCCGCCTGCTCGAAACAGGCCCAGAACACCACGTTGAAGAGCATGAGGATGATGAAGCCGAACATCTTGTCCAACTGCACCTTGCCATCCTTCATGCCCCGCATGATGAGGCTGCCGATGACGAGCACTGCAACGGCCAGCAGCACATAGCCGGCGATGGTGGTGTTGCGGAGCAGGAAGTAGAGAACGGGTACCAAGGCCAGGCAGCCCAGGACCACGGCCATGAAGGGGCTCAAGGGGCCGAACTTGGGGGTGTGCAGCGTGGCGGGGGAGGGAGGAGCACTGACCTCCTGATAGTGTTTGCTACCCAGCTGGAAGATCAATACGCCAAGCAGCATGCCCACACCCGCCAGCGCGAAGCCCGCCTTGGCACCGTAGATGTTGCCCACCTCGGCACATACGGTGGTGGCCAGCAGCGCACCCAGGTTGATGCCGATATAAAAGATGGTGAAGCCGCTGTCCTTGCGGTTATCGCCATCGGGGTAGAGCTTGCCCACCATGGTGCTGATGTTCGGCTTGAACAGGCCGTTGCCCACGATGATGACAGCCATGCCCCAGAAGAGCAGCATCTCCGTGCCGCCCACGATCATGAACTCACCAATGGCCATCAGGATACCCCCCAACAGCACTGCCAACCGGGATCCCAACACCTGGTCAGCGATCCGTCCGCCGATCACAGGCATCACGTACACGAGCGCCGTGTAAGCGCCATAGACCGCGAAACCCATGTCGTCTCCCATGGCGAGGCTCTTCACCAGGTAGAGCAGGAGCAGGGCGCGCATGCCGTAGTAGCAGAAGCGCTCCCACATTTCTGCGGCGAACAGCCAATACAGGCCGGGTGGGTGACCGATGCTCGCGGTGTTCTGTTGGCTCATGAAAGGTTCCGTTAAGGTTGAAGGTGCGCCAAGGTAGGAAAGGGACCGAACTGGCCATGCAGGTCGGTGGGAGTGAACGGCTGGTGGCGGATGGTCAGAGATGCTCCACCAACCAGTTCGTCATCAGCTCATACAGGTGCAACCGGGTGGTGCCGCCGTAGATGCCGTGGTTGCGGTCGGGGTAGGCGAACTGGTCGAAGGGCTTGTTGGCCTTCACCAGGGCATTGATCATCTCCGCCGCGTTCTGGAAGTGCACGTTGTCATCGGCCATGCCGTGGATCAACAGGTAGTTGCCCTTGAGCTTGTCCACGTGGTTGATGGGGCTGTTGTCGTCGTAGCCCGCGCCGTTGGACTGCGGCAGGCCCATGTAGCGCTCGGTGTAGATGGTGTCGTAGTAGCGCCAGTTGGTGACCGGGGCCACGGCGATGGCGGCCTTGAACACGTCCGCTCCCTTGGTGATGCACAGGCTGCTCATGTAGCCACCATAGCTCCAGCCCCAGATGCCGATGCGCCCGCCGTCCACATAGGGCTGGGCCGCCAGCCACCGCGCCGCCGCGATCTGGTCCTCGGTCTCGTACTTGCCCAGCTGCCCATAGGTCACGTGGCGGAACTCCCGCCCGCGATGCCCCGTGCCGCGCGGATCGATGCAGGCCACCAGGTAGCCCTTCTGCGCCAACATCGTATGCCACAAATGGCCCCGTCCATCCCACTGGTCCAGCACTTCGTTGCTGTTGGGGCCGCTGTACTGCACCATCAGCACGGGGTACTTCTTCGTGGGGTCGAAGTTGCGTGGCTTCAGCATCCAGCCCCGCAGCTCCACACCCCCTTCGGTCTTGAACTGGAAGAAGTCGCGCGGCGCCAACCCGAACTCTTCGGCCTTGGCCTGCAACTTCACGTTGTCCTTGAGCACCTTCACCAGCTTGCCATTGCCCGTGTGCAGGGTCACCACCGGCACGGTGTTCAAGGTGCTGCGGGTGTTGATGAAGAAGCGGAACCCTTCGCTGAACTCAGCATCGTTGTGCCCCCCCTTGGGTGACAGCTCCATCAGGCCCTTGCCGCTCAAGGGCACGGCCAGTACCTGCTGGGTCTCCGGCGAGTCTTTCGCAGCGGTGAAGATGACCTGCTTGCTGCGCTCATCCACGCCCTTCACGCTCACCACGTCCCAGCCACCGCGGGTCAACTGGCGCGGCGTGCCGCTCATGGGCACGAAGTAGAGGTGGTTCCAGCCGTCGCGCTCGCTGGTGAGCACAAAGCCGCTGCCATCGCTCAAGAAGTGCAGGTCGTCGGTGACCTCCACATAGGTGCGGTTCTCTTCGCGGTACACCTCGGTGGGCTGGGGCATCAGGCCGCGCTGGGCCAGGTCCACCATGGCGATGACCTTCTCGTTCTGCAGGCGGTTCATGCGCATGAACCAGAGCACGTTGTCGTTCTGTGTCCAGCCCAGGCGGGGGATGTACACTTCGCCGGTGGCACCCAAAGCGACGGCGCGTGAGGTGTTGGTGGCCAGCTCGTAGCTGAAGAGCTGCACGGCGCTGTTGGTCTCGCCGGCCTTCGGGTACTTGAAGCGGTACTCGCTGGGGTAGAGCTGCCCCTGGTACATGGCCATGTCGAACTCGCGCACGGCGCTTTCGTCGCTGCGCAGGTACAGGAGCTTGGTTCCCAGCGGGCTCCATGCATAGCCTTGCACCAGGGCGAACTCCTCTTCGTACACCCAGTCGGTGACGCCGTTGAGGATGCTGTTGCGCTGACCATCGAAGGTGACCTGCGTTTCGCGCATGGTGCCGAGGTCCACCACGAAGAGGTTGTTCTCGCGCACAAAGGCGGCTTTGCTGCCATCGGGACTGAAGGTGGCCAGTTGCTGCTTGGGCTTGGCGGGGTCGCTCAGGGGCACCAGGGTGCGGCTGGCACGGTCGTACACGTAGTGGTAGGCCAGGTAGCTGTATGTACCGGTAGATGGGTTCGGTGGCCGTGCCGATCATCAGCTTGCGCTCGTCACCGCTGAACTGATAGTCCTCCAGCTCGATGGGCGCGCCTCCACCTGCTGGCACCAGCGCGCTGCCGCGCACCAGGGTGGCCACCTTCTCGCCCGTGCGGTAGGCGTATTGGTTGATCACCGTCTCATCGCCTTCGCGGTCCAA
>JALOLX010000266.1 GCA_025455765.1 Flavobacteriales bacterium
GCCATCACTTTGTGCGCTGCTGAAGCACGAAGCTGCCGAGGTACGCGAAGCAGCGGCATTGGCCTTCGCGAGCGTTCAGGATACGCTGGGCGTTCCGTGCCTGTTCGCCGCCCTGTCCGACGTTGACCTCGATGTTCGGCGCCAAGCGGTACTGGCCTTGGGCCTTGTGGCAGACAGCGCCACTGTGCAGGAGATGGCTGTGCGTTCATTGGCGGAGAAGGACAGCTCCGTGCGGTCCGGGTATTTCAGCGTCTCCTTGCTCGCCTTGCAGCACAACGGCCTGCTGAAGGACCTTCCCACGGTGGTGGATATCCTGGAGCGCAGTGCTGGGCACGACCGCATGCGCATTGCAGATGCCCTGCGCCGCTTGCCGTTCAACGCCTTGCGAACGGACAGCACACTGCTCTTCCAGGCCGTGGCGCGGGAGAAGGACCCCGATGCGCGCGCCTATCTGTTACGCGCCTTGGTGAAGGTGCAGGGAGCGAACGCAGTGCGCATGTTGGGCGACGCTGTGCGCCCGGGTGGCTCGGTCAGCGAGCGCATTGCAGCACTGGGAGCGTTGGAGAACACCCCACAGGGACTACCCAACGATACGCTTTTGGCGTGGAGCACTGATCGGGATCCCGCGTTCCGCTCAGCCGTGCATAGCATGCTGGCCGAACGGACCCCCACCTCCTCGCAGGAGGCCTTGCGTTGGCTGGAGGCCCTCACTGGGCAAGCGCTTCCGGCGTCGGTGCTGAACGGGGACCGGAAAGCCGTGAAGGTGCTGATGGACTCGTTGCGCACTGTGCGGTATGCCGATCCTTACCGGGAAGCCATCCGCATGCGAAGCCTCGCTATGGTGGAAGGGGGACTTAACGAGGATGAGCTGGAGGCGATCCTTTACAGCGAGCGCACTGCGGTGGAGCGCCAAGCGGCATTCGCTGTGCTGGCTCAGCGTACAGCCATTCGCATGACGATGCCGCGGGCTATTCCTGCTGATCTTCAGTTGCGGGAGGCTGCACCTTTCTGGCATCGGGTCTTCGCCTGCAACGACGCTGGTCTCGTCTGTGCCGCAGCGGAACAATTGTCCCACTCTACACCCGCTAAGCTTGCGGTCCTCTTCCCCCCAGAAGTGCAGCAGAAGGCCACGGCCTCACTGCACCCCGTTCGTGATCTGGAAGCGGTCCAGCTGATCACGGGGCTCGCGGCAAGACGGGATGGTCTACCTACGCCAGCACACCGACCACCACCCTTCAACCATCCGATCGACCCTGTGAAGCTTCGTGCCTTACCCCAAGGCCAGCGCTACCGCATCACCACCGGCAAGGGCACCATCATCATCGCCACCGATGTGAACGAATGCCCCGGTAGCAGCCTCGCCTTCGATTCCTTGGTCGTGGCGGGTTACTACAACGGTAAGGCCTTCCACCGCATGGTGCCCAACTTCGTGGTGCAGGGCGGCTGCCCGCGCGGCGATGGCTACGGCGGCATGCCCTGGACGCTGCGCACGGAGATCGGCCGCAAGCCGTTCACGGCCGGGTCTGTCGGTCTGGCTTCTGCCGGAAGGGACACCGAGAGCTGCCAGTTCTTCATCACCCACAGCGCCACACCGCACCTGGATGGACGTTACACGCGCTTCGGTGAAGTGGTGGAAGGCATGGACGTGGTGTGGCGGCTGCAGGTGGGGGATGTGATGGAGCGGGTGGAGCGGGTGGAGTGAACGGGATCACCGCCGACCACGCCCCAAGCTGTACATCAGCCCAAGTCGCACCTGGCTGTCGACCACGATCATGCCGATGCCCCGCGCCCAATTGCCTACACCGGGTGCAATGTGCGCACCGCCCATGGCCCACCAGTGACCCTGTAAGGGGAGCTCTATGCTCACCCCCATTCGCCAGTGGCCGTCCGTGATCGTCGTGCCCCGCTCCACGCCGCTGTCCGGGATCTCATCCAGACGCGGTGTGCCCCAGTCGTTGTAGGCTTGAAGTACGTGACCACTTCGTTCTTCCTGAAGTTGCACGCCGATCACCGGACCCAGTTCGAAGAACACGCGGTGACGGCGACTGAGGGACCACCGCATTTCGAACGAGAGCCAGGCCAGCGTGGAGACCATGTCGTACCGGGCGTGCAGGATCTCGTTGTTCGAATAGAGTCCGTACCGTCGTTGGCCGACGTCCAGTCCGAACCGGAAGCCGCTCTCACCTCGTCGACCCTGGATCACGTGCACACCTGCGCTCCATCCGCTGGTCTGCGACAGTTCCGCCCAAGCCTTGGGATCCACGCCGTGAAAGAAGAGCGGACCTCCTTGTGCGCCGACCATCCACTGCGCCTGGACAGCACTGCCCCACCACAGGAGTACGGCGGTGAGGATACCAGTGAGCGGTGATCGTTCGCGATGGCGCATCGTTCCATGAATAGACGTAACAAGGTGGCCAATGCGTTGCTTTGTGGCCATGACCCTTCCCATTCCCAGCATGCAGGACCATGGCACGGAGCGGCTGCTCTTTCGGCTTACCAGCATGGACGATCTCGCGTGGTGGATGGAGTACATCAACAGCGCCGAGGCCCTCCGCTTCATGGCCCTTACCGTTGGCAGCGAAGCGAGCTGCCGCGAATTCATTCAACGCAGCCTGGACCGCCGTGCAACCGATGGTTCCGGTCTCAACGCCATTGTTGAACGCGCCACTGGGAAACCGGTCGGTATGGTCGGCCTGTTGACCCAGGTGGTGGATGATGTGGATGAACTGGAGGTCGGCTACCACCTGCTGCCTTCCGCATGGGGCAAGGGCTTCGCCTCTGAAGCGGCCATCGCGTGCAAGGAGTTCGCACGCGCACATCGATGTGCACCATCGGTGATCTCGTTGATCGACCACGAGAACTTCGCCAGCCAGGCCGTGGCCAAGCGCAACGGCATGAGCTACGAGAAGGACACGGTGCACCGCGGTGTGCCAGCGATGGTTTGGCGGGTAGTGCTCTAACGCTAATTTCGAGTAGGCGTCTTGCCCGTGTGCGGCAATACACAAGCAAGGTGCCTGTGTGACTACTCGAACTTCTCGGGTCGCATCTGTGGGAACAGCAGCACCTCCTGGATGGCAGGATTGTCCGTAAGCAGCATCACCAGGCGGTCCATGCCGATGCCGATGCCTGAAGTGGGCGGCATGCCGTACTCCAATGCGCGGAGGAAGTCCTGGTCGATGTACATGGCTTCATCGTCGCCGCGTTCCATCAGCTTCACTTGGTCCTCGAAGCGTTCACGTTGATCGATGGGATCATTGAGC
>JALOLX010000267.1 GCA_025455765.1 Flavobacteriales bacterium
GGCAAGGTGGTGCGCATGCGCCTCTTTCCCGATGAGCACGGCGTGATGAACTGTGATGTGGTGGAGGCCGATGGCGGACTGCTGCTGGTGAGCCAGTTCACCCTGCATGCGAGCACGGCGAAGGGGAACCGCCCCAGCTATATCCGCGCGGCCCGTCCGGAAGAGGCGGTCCCGTTGTACGAGCTGGCCCGGAAGTGCCTGGCGGAACGCTTGGGCAAGCCCGTACCCACCGGCGTGTTCGGTGCCATGATGGAGGTGGCGCTGGTCAACGATGGGCCGGTCACCATCATGGTCGACAGCCGCAACCGGGAGTAGTGTTCACCGCTCCAGCAGCAGGCGCGCGCTGACGGGGTGCGAAGAGCCGAATACACGGACGGTGTATACTCCCGGTGTTGCACCCAGCGGGTCAACGACAACAGTGTTGGTGGCAGCGTTCACCACCGTTCGGATGGGCACTGCGCGGCCCAGCCCATCGAGCAACTGCACAGCGGCACCATCGGGCACCTCCAGTACCGTGAACATACCGTTCGCAGGGTTCGGTACCACCGCGAGCGCGGAACGATGGGTGACAGATCGGACCGGCGAATAGGCATGGCTGCCATCGTGGTCAATGATCCGCAGACGATAGTAGCTCAGGCCGTTCAGTGGTGCCGGGTCGGCGGCGCTATAGTGAACGGCTTGAGTGGAAGAACCCGTCGCAGGATGTTCGAAGAGCATGGACCAAGTGGTGCCATCCGGAGTTCGCTCGATCGCGAAGTGTGAGGTGCCGGACTCGCTATTGGTGAGCCATTCCAGTAGCACATGATCATCGTTCGGCGTGGCTTCGAAGCTGATCAGCTCCACTGGCAGCGGGGTGCAGCTCACCGTTGCTGTACCTCCGAACTGCAGCGGCACAGCGGTGGTCACCGAGCTGAAGTTGCTGAAGCAGATCAGCCATTGCGTAAGCGCCGCCACGTTCAAGGGGGGCTCGAAGTTGGAGGGGTCGCCCCCTGGCGGAAGTGTCGCTGCCAGTCCCGTTCCGCCAAACGCCACACCGTTCCAGTTGCAGCGCACCGGGGCCACTTGGTTGGCGGCAACCTGTGCGCAAGCGGTCGCATTGTACGGATACATGATCCAGTCGTAGAAGCCTGTCTGGGTGCCCAATCCGCCGAAGGTGAAGGCCAGGGTACCGGCGGTGAGCACGTTCACGATCATCCAGGTGCTGTTCAGCTCACCGGAACGCAGGCAGCCGAAGTTGTCGGTTCCCCAAGGGCTGGGTATCCCATCGGTCAGGTAGTCCGGATTCCCGAACGAACCCAGCGCAGGTATCTCGTTCACGGTCCCGAACCCGTTGGGGTCGATCAGGAAGTTGATGTTGGTGCAGACGTTCGCCGCTTGTGCGCAATCGCTCGCCACTACCGGCGGGGGCACGTTCGTGATGCTGAACGTACCGGGGCATGGGCTGGGTGGCGCAGGCCAGGTGTCGAAGAGGATCCAATACTGCACACCAGCGGTCATGGTCACGGTGAGGTTTTGCGCCGTACCCGTACCGCTCACGGATCCCTGACAAAGGCCACCGGCAGCCGGACACGCACCGCTGAACACCCAGATGGAGCTCCAGCTTTGGCCGTTGTAGTTGATGGTGTAGCTGCCTGTGGTGGTCGGCGTAACGGTGTACAATGCTTCGTTCCCGGCGAGGTAGTTCGTGCCGGCCGTTCCGCAGATGCTGGCAACGTTCAAGGCATTGATCAGGTCAGCGCTGTGGCACACCACGGCTTGTCCGGTCACAGGCAGTGCAGGGATGTTCACCGCGGTGCAGGCTCCCGGAGGCGGCGTGGTGGTGCAGGAGCTGCAGGTGATGGTGGTGGTACAACAGATGCTTGCGGTACCACATGCCGCGTTGGTGGTGTAGTGGATGTAATACGTGCCCGCCACCGTTGCCACGAAGGTCAGCGGCGTATTGCCTTGCGCCACAACGACACCGCCCGGTGTGGTATGCCGCACGGTGATGTAACCGCCACAGGAGCTGCCGATGGTGTACGTACGCCCCGCTACGACAGCGGTGATGGTGTTGTATTCGTCCTGGAAGGTGCACGTACTGATGGTGAGCGGAATGGCATTGGTCGGTGCCGCCACGGTGCCAAAGGGGTTGGGATTTACGCATTGTCCGTGCACCAGTTGTGTTGCCCCGAGCAACAGGACGAACCACGCCGTTCGCCAGTGCGCCGGGAACCCCCGTCTTTTCCGGCTATGGCGAGTTCCGCTCATTTTCCGTCAGGATGGGGCCCGCAGTCATCGGGGTCGAGGTGCTGGAACCGGGCCTGATGGGCCGGTCGCCGCTGGAAACAGCGCACCTGCAGGCCCAGCGCTGCCAACGAACTGTTCAAGGCGGAAAGATCAAGTGCGTGCTCTGCCACCACATGCAGCATCATGTTCCGTGTGGGCACGTCGAACCGGGCCATGAGGATGCCTGGCTGTTGCTGAAGGAGCAAGCTGGCCTCACGAGCGACCATAGGGTCCTGCAGGCCATCCACTACCCCCTGTACCAAGTGTTGTGCACTCCCCACAATGGCCATGGTCAGTCCCAGAAGGAGACATAGCTGCCGTAGGAAGCGCTTCAACAACGGAACTTTGCTCACCGATAAGCACCTCATGCATCACGAATCTAATGAACTCGGGTCCGCAATGCAACCCCCACTGCGGATACTGGCCGCCGAAGTGGACGAATGGATCCAGCGTGTCGGGGTCCGCTATTTCTCGCCGCTCACCAACATGGCCATGCTCAGTGAGGAGGTGGGCGAAGTGGCGCGGATCATGGCGCGGCGCCACGGCGACCAAGTGGAGAAGGAGAGCGACAAGGCAAAGGACCTGGGGCAGGAGTTGGCCGATGTGCTCTTCGTGGTGCTCTGCCTTGCCAACCAGACCGGCACCGACCTGCAGCAGGCTTGGGACGAACGGATGCGTCTGAAGACGGAACGCGACAAGGACCGGTTCCATAGGGATACCGACCTGTAACGTGGCGTGTGCCGGATCGGTATGGTCTTTGGCTATAGCATGCGAACCGTCGATGCCACCTAAATTCACCGCCCATTGCCCACCCCATGAACCGTAGACCTTCCATTCTTGCCGTTGCCGCTACCTTGTTGTTGAGTTCCACTACTGTTGCCTGCCTGGCCCAGGCCGGTGACGATAAAGTGAAGGTCAGGGTGCGCATCAGCACTGATGATGATGCCAAGGCCAAGCTGCGTCCGATCAGCATGGTACGCGAATCATGTGATGATGCTGCGCAGTGGTGAGTTCGATGTGCGCGCGTTCGGCACCTTGAAGTCGAGCCTCGATCTGTATGATCGGAACAAGCTCACCTACGTGCGCAGCCAGGAGCCGGTGACCACTGCCTCCAATGGGGACGAGGTGAAGGTAGATGCCTTGGTGTTCTTTGGGGGCAAGCCGATGTTGGTGGGCCATGGCAATAACGAAGCCACCACTACGGTCTATTATCAGGTCCAGGATCCCGCGCTCACCCGCTTCATGCGTGGGTATGAGCCCCTGGTCACTTTCGGGGCCGAAGTGAAGGAGCGGCGACCCATGGTGGTGAGCGCTGGTGGCGCCTTAAGGCAGCCCTACACAGTGAAGGTCTCCAACGACTCGTCCTATATGATGATCGCCAGTCCCGAGATCCGGGACAAGGAAAGCCGTAGTGCCTTCTACCTGATGGCGGTGGTGGACAAGCAGATGAACGTGCTGTGGCAGCAGGTGGTGGATGTGAACAGTGCTGCCAAGTCGTCCAGCTTGGAAAGTGCCGAAGTGGATGATCAAGGCAACGTCTATTTCGTCGTGAAGAACACCCTCCCTTCCGCCGAGACCAAGGGGAGCAAGAACAAGCATGAACTGAAGGTCTTTGTTGCCAGTGGCAGTGGTGTGGAAGAGGCGGTCATCAAGCTGCCCGGAGATGCGTTCGCCACAAGCGCCACTTTGCAGTACACCGCCGACGACCGGGTGGTATGTGCCGGTGTATATGGTTCGGAAGAGGAGAAGCGGTCCAAGAAACTGGGCAATTTCATCTATGTGCTGGAGGCGGGTTCTGCTGAGGCGGAGAACACCGTAGTGATCCCGTTCAATGGCACCGGGCTGGAAGGCGAATCGGATGATCCCGATGATACCAAAGCGACCACCAAGGACAAGGAGCGAATGGAGTACAACACCGATGTGATCGCCGTACTCCCCCGGAAGGACGGCAGTTTCTACTTGGTGAACGAGGTGTTCTACATCTCTTCGTACTACGATATGCAGGCCAAGCGTGAGGTGACCCGGTATGTTCACGGGCCTGTTCAGGTGCGCTTGCTGGAGAAGGATGGGACCGAACGCTGGTCCACCATTTTCCGGCGCTGGGTCAGCAGCCTCACACCGGTGGTCGGCCGTGTCTATTGTGCCGAATTCAATGACCAGCTGTTCCTGTTCCTGCTCGATAGTGAAGAGATGGCCGAACGGCGCAAGGCCGGTGATAAGATCACCTCACGCCACATCAGGGACCCTTACAGCGCTTCGGTCGCTTTCGACAGCAAGGGAGGCTACAAGATCAAGCCCGTGTTGCGGAGCGACAATGGCGAGGATTTCATCAGTGGTTGGGAACTGGTGCGTGTGGGGCCTGGTGAGTATTTCGCTCTGGGCACGGAGAAGTTGTTCGGTGGCCGCTTCCTTCCGGTGAAGATCGAGTTCAGCTTGGACGGCAAGTGATGCTAACTGAGCCCGTGTCGGATCCAGATCAGCATGTGTGAGCGCCTTGGTGCGGAGTGCACGACCGAGCGTTGAACCATTAGCGTCCTGGTCAGGCGATCATGCACGTTGACCGGCCAACACCGACAGCACGGCTGGCAAGGTGCGTTCCGTAGCGCCTGCCATGTCCTGAACGTATCGTTTCGCGGCCAGGCCAGCAAGCAGCCGTTCCTGTGGATGTTCCATCCAACGGGTGAGCACACGGGCCAGGTCCTCAGCAGTACGCACTTCCACTGCGGCATCGGCATCCATCAGCCCCTGCGCTTCGTGGAATTTGTGATGGTCTGGTCCGAAGATCACCGGTAGACCCCAAGCTGCCGCTTCCAGCACACTGTGTATGCCGCCGCTGAACCCACCGCCCACATAGGCGATATCCGCGTGTTGATAGGCACGGGCAAGGAGCCCGGTGGTGTCCATGACCAAGGTGCGGGCGAACAAGGGGTCGTCGTCATTGGGGCCACCGTTGGGGCGTGCGCCAGGCTCCAGTTGTGCCGCTACCTCGGTCCACCGCGCCACAGGGGGGGGCATCCCCTGCATACTGCGCTGCACATTGGCTTCGGTGGGTTCGTGCGGCACCAGCAGAAGACGCGGGGCCTTGCGCATCTGGCCAAGCGCCTCGGCAAGCAACCTCTCATCGGTCGGCCAGGTGCTTCCCGCGATCAATAGCGGGGCATCATAGGCCCGGTGGAAGGCATGGGCCAGGGGCACCGAACCTCCCTTGCCTGCAATACCCGCGACCCGATCGAAGCGCGTATCGCCGGTGTGCAGCACGTGCCTCACACCAAGGTCCGTCAACAGCTCCTGGGAGCGGGTATCCTGCACGAAAATGCGCTCGAAGCAGTTGAGCATGCGGCGCCAGGGGCCGCCGTACCACCGGAAGAAGGGCTGTTCTGGCCGGAAAGTGGCACTGAGCAGGAACGTGGGGATCTGCCGCCGCCTGAAGGTGGTGAGGTAGTGGTACCAGAATTCGTAGCGGACCCATAGCACCGTGCGCGGCTTGATCAATGAGCAGAGCCGTTCAGCATTGCTGCGGGAATCCTGCGGCAGATACTCCACATGGTCGGCAATGGGATGCTGTTTCCGAGCTTCGTATCCACTGGGGCTGTAGAAGGTCAGCAATACGGGTACGTCGGGGTGTTGCGCCTTGATCGCTTCGAGCACGGGCAGCCCTTGTTCGAACTCGCCCACGCTGGCGCTGTGCATCCAAATGCAGCCCTGAAGGCGCTCGCGCTGCGCTTCCAGTCGTTCCCATACCCCCTTGCGTCCTTGTACTGCGGCTTTCGCCTTGGGGTGGAACGGCGCGGCGAGGCGCATGGCCACGGCCCAACCGCGTGTACCGAGGTCGGTCAGCACGGGCATCAATAGAGGAAGTAGCGTTCGTCCTCGCTGCGGTCGATCGGCAGCGTCCACCCGATGCGCAGGCCGGTGAGCAGGTCCAGGCGGTCCGGCTGGTTGAAGGTCTCCGTATCGAAGTTAAAGGCCCGCAGCGGTTGGGTAAAGCCGGCCACCAGCTCCAACGCCACGTGGAAGTTGGCGCGCCGTTTGGGGCTCAGGTATTGATAGCCAACTTGCAGCAAGGCCGCAGGACCGGCGGTGAGGCGATCATAGCCGCGTAAATAGTC
>JALOLX010000017.1 GCA_025455765.1 Flavobacteriales bacterium
GCGCCTCAGCGAGCTGCCGCGCCACATCGAGTGCTTCGACAACAGCAACACCCAGGGCACCGACCCCGTCAGCGCCTGCGTGGTCTTCAAGGACGCCAAACCCAGCAAGAAGGACTACCGCCACTTCAACATCCGCACCGTGGAAGGCCCGGACGACTTCGCCAGCATGACCGAGGCCGTGGAACGCCGGTACAGCAGGCTGATCACCGAAGGCGAGCCACTGCCCCAGCTCATCGTTATCGACGGGGGCAAGGGCCAGCTCAGCGCCGCATTGGAAGCCTTGGACCATCTCGGCCTTCGCGGCAAGATCGCCATCATCGGCATCGCCAAGAAGCTGGAGGAGATCTACTTCCCCGGCGATCCCTACCCGCTGCACATCGACAAGCGCAGTTCCTCGCTCAAGGTCATCCAGCACATGCGCAACGAGGCGCATCGCTTCGGCATCACGCACCACCGGGGCAAGCGCAGCAAGCGCATCATCCGCACCGGCTTGGAGGAGATCCCCGGCATCGGCCCTGGCACGGCGCAAAAACTCCTGAAACGCTTCGGCAGCATCAAAGGCATCCGCGAGGCGATGCCCGAGGATGTGGTGGCCGAGGTGGGCTCGAAGAAGGCGGAGGTGGTGATGCGGGGGATCGCGAGCGGGGAGTAGCCGACGCGAGGCCGATCAGATGATCGGACTATTCACCACGCCGCTTCGGTGCGGTTGTCGAACATGGTTACGATGACCACCCGGTCCCGATACACGCGGTACACCGCTGATGTGTTGCGGTGAACGAAACCCAGGCGATGATGCTTGTTGCGTTCCGATCGTTTGAAGCCGTTCGGCCAACGCGCGATCAGCGCCTCGAACTCCTGCACCATGTCCAGCAAATGGTCGGCTTCGCGTTGGGTCCAGCGCTCAAGCACAAAGGCGTAAAGCCGGTCCAGGTCCCGCTCGGCACGGGCTGACCACTCAACTCTTCGGAGTGCGGCCATACTTTTCCCAAACTTCGGCGGAAGGGCGAACACGGCCCGCCTTGATGTCTGCTTCGCCCTCGGCTATGGCAGCTTGTTGTTCGGCGGTCAGACTGTCGTACCAGTCATGGGCCTCGTTGGCCTGCTTGAAGTGGAGCAGGGATGCAAGCAGACCCTTGTCGTCCAGCTGGCTCAACCAGCGGATCAACTCCATGCGCATGCTGTCGGTGCTCATCGGACCTTGTTGTGGAACCCAAAGCTAATGCGATAACACGCTCGGGCCAGGGCCGGTATTGCCACCATCCCATTTCCAATACGTACATAACAATACGTATCTTCGTATTCCGCTTTCGATCACTTCCCCGGACACGACCATGAAGACCAAGCTCACCCTCAGCATCGACCGGCGCAAGGTTGCCATGCTGCGCAAGGCCAGCGCGCGTAAGGGCAAAAGCATCAGCGAACTGGTGGAGAACCTTGCCGACAAGAGCGACGAACAACCCGCCACCGAAGGAGAAAGTGAGGCCAACATCCTGAAATGGCGCGGGTTCTGGGCCAAGCATGTCACCGACGCCGATTTCGAGGCCGATGACCGTGCCGGCGCCGAATTGCGGAAGACCAAGGCCTACGAGCTCCGCAAGCACGAAAAACAGGATAAGGCATGATGCGGCTTTTCGTGGACGCCAACATCCTGCTGGATGCCATCCTCGAACGCCCACATGACCCAGAGGAGGCGCTGCTTCTGCTGGCAATGGGAGAACAGCGGCAAGTGAAGTTGCTCACCACCTCCCTTAGCATCGGTATCGTGCTTTATCACTTGCAGCGCAAGGATGCTGCCAAAAAGGGCCTCCTGCGCCAGCACGTGCGCCGCACCCTCGAAGATCTGTTGGCCTGTGTGGAGCTGGTGCCCTTGGATGCGAACCACTTCCTGCAGAGCGCGGGTAGCACCTTCGGCGACCTGGAGGATGGCGCCCAATACTGGGCCGTGGTTTCCGCCGGAACCCTCGATGCCCTGGTAAGCCGCGACCCCGACTACGACGGCCACATCGGCGTGAAGCACATCAGCGCGAAACAGGCGCTGCGGATGGTGAGGCGGAAGGGGAAGTAGCGCGTTCACACCCTGTTCTGCTCGTTCTGTTGAGCGATGATGCGTGCCACAATGCGCTCATAGTGCGCAGCTAGGCGCTCCGCTTCTTCCGCATCGCGGCACTCTTCCATCACGAAGTCTGCGCTGGGCATTTCGCCAGTGCGCAAGTAGATGGCGGTATCGCGCCATGCTTGGTGGCGCGCTTCCAAGCCATCGATCAGTTGCCCCAGATCGAAGCCGGAGAGGCGGATGACGTATTCCTTGTCGTTGTGCATGGGCCCAGGTTAACGATCTTGGGGCGGAAAAGCCAGGAATTGCATCGAATGGCAACCACCAGAACACCATGGACACGCGGGGAACTACTGATCCTGCTTAACCTCTACGAGAAGATCCCATTCTCCAAGTTCGATCAGGGCAACCCAGTGTTGATCGATGTGGCTGCACGGATGGGTCGTACTCCCGGCAGCGTGGCCATGAAACTCAGCAACCTCGCCAGCTTGGACGAGCGCTTGGCGGCACGAGGGATCAAAGGACTTTCGGGTGCAAGCACCTTGGATCGCACGGTTTGGGCCGAGTTCTTTACGGACCACGAAGCGCTCGCCCCGGAAAGTGAAGCGCTGCTCGCCGAACTGATGACAGGCAATGCGGATGCACCGATCGATGTGCGACCGGAACTGATCAACGTACAACCCCAGCCAGAAAGCCCCACGGAAAGTTCAACGACGGTGACGGTTCGCAGAGGGCAGCGGTACTTCCGGCAGGCGGTGCTCAATGCCTACGGTGGTCGCTGCGGGATCACGGGTCTGGCCGTCCGTGAGCTGCTGATCGCTTCGCACATTGTGCCATGGAACCAAGCCGAACAGCACCGCCTCGACCCTCAGAACGGCATCTCGCTCAATGCCCTTCACGACAAAGCCTTTGACCGTGGCCTGATCACCTTCGATACCGATCTGCGGCTTGTGCTTGCCCCTTCGCTGCGCGACCATTTCGCCAACGCGACCGTGGCCCAAAGCTTCAAAACCTACGAAGGCCAGCCACTGACCTTTCCCGCCGAAGCGGCGGGACCGAAGCCGGAATTCCTGGAGTACCACAGGACCAAGGTGTTCGATCAGCCTTAAACCACCACCTCCCCAAACCCACTGTTCGCCGCTATCCCATGCAGCGGCACAAGGGTATCCCGCAGCTTTTCGCCAAAGAGGTAGCGGTCGGTCACCCGGTGCAGCGGCTCGGGCACGATGGTGAGGTAGTCCTCCAGCATTTTGGAGCGCAGGTCGTGCTCGCGTACCACGGTGGCCAGCTGCCAGTGTGCATCGATGAATGGCTTGAGGTGGCGCTCCAGGCTGGGCAGGCGATCGCTCTTGGTTAGGTTGTAAGTCGGTGAGGCCGGCACCAGGTTCCAGAGCTGGTCGTGCGCCACGAAGGCGTATGGGATGAAGTGCTCCATGTGGTAGTCGCACCCCACGAGCTGGCTGCCCGTGTAAATGCAAGGAAGATCACCGGTGTGGTCCATCACGGTGTTCCACAAGTCCCGTTGGGCGGTGAGCGCGTTCCGGGACGGAGGCCGCACCAGTTTGTCCACCACCTGCGGCACGTTCGGGTTGCGCGCCTGGATGAACTGCGCAAGGTTCCACAGGGTGAAATCGCGCAGGACGATCCGGTGTTGGGTGAGGTAGGCGGCCCATTCCATCGGCACCTCCAACCGATCCCCGAACAAGGCATAAGGTGCTCCGTGGGCAGGATCCTGTGAACGGTGCATCACCTGTGCATCGCTCAGGTTGCTGGAGTTGAGCCAGGGGCTGAGGAAGCGGAAACGCACCCAACGGCCAAGGCCCATGATGGCCTTCACGCTTATGGGATCCTCGGTGAAGAGCAGCGCATGTTGTAGGTCGTTCGGCTTGGTGTGCGGCTCTAGTTTCTCCTGCGCCGCGAGTTGCATCACCACTTCGTGCAGCTTGTCCCACGCACCGAACGAAAGCCGGAAGTAGTTCACCGGGTACCACGCATGCACGATCATCCGTACGTACAGCGATCGAAGGGGGATGGAAGTGCGACCCTCGCCCACCACGTCCAACAGCGCCAACAGCCAGTAGTACTTGTACGTAGCCGTAGTGCTGCGAAACACCCCGTTCAGCTTGTCGATGCGGAGGTTTGATTGCTCAGGCAGATAGACCATGTTCGGTAGAAAGGTATGTGTCGGGCAACAAATGCAGTGTTACTCTCGAAGGGTTAACCAGTCGGATGTACAAAGCGGCATAGCATCTTGGGGTCGCTGTGTGTCAGTATCACCGTTGCTGTTGATCTGCCATGCTCGCCCCCGTTCCCTATGCCACCCCCACCCCTACCTTTCCGGAGTTGCACCAGACAACGCTTGCGCCTGTGCTGCGTCTACGCTGTGACACGACCCCCGATGCGCATCCTACCCATTGCCCTGCTGCTGTTCGGCACCTTGAACGCCAACGCCCAGATCAACTGCACGTTCGAAGTGATCCCGGCCATCTGCTCCTTAGCGAACGGTTCGGTGCAGGCCATGGCCACGGGCGGCGATGCACCGTACACCTACCTGTGGGAACCCGAGCCACCGTTCGGGCAGGGTATGGCATCGCTTACCGACGTGTTCGCGGGCAGCTACGACCTAACGGTGATCGATGCCATGGGGCTGGAGGCCACCTTCAACGTGGTGGTGCCTGCCGACCTGGTGATGCCGCCCGTGGGTGATGGCACCTATGCGGGCGCACATGAGGTGATCGGGTTCGGCGTGCCGTGCGAAGGCGAATGCAACGGGGCGATGGTCATGCCCTTCGAGATGTTCCCCGGCACACCGCCCTACCTCTTCAACTGGAGCGACCCCGGCATCAGCTTGCAGGGCACCGCGCCATCGGGCGAGCCAGTGTACTTCGGCTTTTGTGCAGGCCAGAGCTACAGCTATACGGTGTACGACCAGTTCGGATGCATGGGCAACAGCGTCTCCTTCACCCCGCCGGTGTTGGAGGATGCCAGCCATTGGTACGTGGATGTGATAACAGCGGCCACCTGCGGCAACAGCGATGGCGTCGTGACCATGGAGCAAGTGGTGGCCTGGCCTGCGGATCTAGTGGTGACCACTTCCAGTGGCGCGGTGATCTATTCCATGAATACGGGCACGGGGCAGCTCACACTCTCGGGTTTGGCCGCCGATACCTACACGGCCTCTTTCAGCTACAACAACGCTGCGTGCAATAGCGCGTTCAACTTCACGGTCACGGAGTCCGGACCTGGCTGCAGCAGCGTGGTCGGCACGCTCTACCTGGATAGTGACACCGATTGTATGGTGGACGTGGGCGAGCCGGGTATTCCCTACCGCACGCTGCAGGTGGACCCCGGCGCGCAATTGCTGATCACCAACGGCGATGGCACCTTTTCCGGTGGCTTGGATGATGGGTCTTACACGCTCACCGTGATCGACCCGATGGTGACGCCCGCTTGTCCGCAAGCGCAGCCCATCCCCTTCACGGTAAGCGGTATCATTACCACCTTGGATGTCGGCGCAAGCAGCACGAGCCCGATGGACCTTGTGGTGACAGCCGTGAACAATGCCGCCCGTCCGGGCTTTGCACACACCGTGTGGGCACAAATAACGAATACCGGTGCGGAAGCCAGCGGTACCGTGGAATTGAGTTGCGTGCTGGACCCTGCACTTGGCTACGTGGGTGCTGTGCCTGCACCCACCACGGTGAACGGCAGCACGCTGACGTGGGACCTGCCAGCCCTGGACGCCTTTGCGCAGGTGAACGTGCAGCTGTTCACCCAGGTGAGCCTGCAAGCCACATTGGGCCAGGTGGTGAACGCCACCTTCACCGTGGCGAACAACGGGGCCGAGGCGAACACGGCCAACAACAGCTTCGCCTCAGCACGCACGGTGACCGGCAGCTACGACCCCAACGACAAGACCGCCTTTACCAGCAGCGGTATGAGCGCTACGGACTTCGTGATCGCGGAGGATGAATGGATCGACTACGTGATCCGCTTCCAGAACACGGGCACCGATACGGCCTTCACCGTGGTGATCACCGATACCCTGGAGGCCGGCCTGGACATGGCGAGCTACGAACAAGGCACTGCGAGCCATCCGTTCACCGTGAGCTTCAAGCCCGACCGTGTGGTGGAGTGGCGCTTCGCGAACATCCTGCTACCCGATAGCAACACGAACGAGCCGCTGAGCCACGGCGCGGTGGGCTTCCGCATCCGGCCCGTGGGGCCGCTGCTGCCCGGCACGGTGCTGAGCAATGCGGCGGACATCTACTTCGACTTCAACGCGCCCATCCGCACCAACACCAGTACGCTGCTGGTATCCACCGCCACGGACGTGGTTGAAGCGAGCGACACAGGGATACTGCTCTTCCCGAACCCGGCGCAGGGGCGCTTCACCGTGCTTGCCAAGGGCGCATCGCTCCAGCAGGTGCGGCTGCTCGCGTTGGATGGGCGCGTGGTACACCATCACCTGCTGCGCGGCGATCGTGCAGAGGTGGATGTGCGGAGGCTCGCACTCGGCACCTACCTGGTGCAGATCATCGACACCGACGGGCGGGTGGTATCGCAACGGCTCACTGTTCAATAGCGCGGATGGACCGGTCCGTGCAGCGGCCGCTGAGCGTTGGTCCCGTCGCTTCTCCAACTACCTTCACCGGCGCATGACGCCCTGCGCCAACTGCGGTAACCCGCACGCCCATGCCTACTGCCCCCAGTGCGGCCAGCAGCGTCTGAAGCCGGGGGTACGCATAGGCGAAGTGCTGAACGACTTCGTGGGCGGGCTGTACAACGTGGATGCCCCCATCCTATTCACGTTGCGCAGCTTCTTCAACGGGCCGGGAGCACTTACCCGCAGCTTCCTGGCCGGCAAGCGCAAGGCCTACACACCGCCCGTGCGCATGTTCCTGATGGGCGTAGGCTTCTACTACGCCATGCGGTGGCTGCTGAACTGGGACCCGGTGGATGCGGCGGTGCTGGACGCGGGACTGAGCGCGGTGCCCGATACGCCGGCCATGCAGGTGAACCACTGGATGAGCCGCAACGTGAACCTGCTGCTGCCCATCCTGATGATGATGCTCGCCAGCTTCGATCGGCTGCTCTTTCCGCGCACCACGCTCAACTGGACCGAACGCCTGGTCCACTACCTCTTCGCCGTGGGCACTTACTTGATCACGGCCACCCTGCTGATCCCGCTGTACCAGGTGTGGCCGGGGTCGCAGCTGCTAGGCATGCTGGTCATCTTCGGCATCCTCATCGCAGCGGCCATTTCGTTGCATCAGCGCAGCGTATTGAACGTGATCAAAGCGGTGGTGATGGTACCTGTGACGTTCATGGTCTACGTAGTGGTATGTAGCGTGCTGGTGGCGTGGCTGCTCGGGGTTCCGTTGGAGGCGTTGGTGGCGCGTGGCTGACTGCGGGTGTCCGTAGGGGGTCGAGTTACCGAGGTGCATACTCGCTGAACCACCGTATCTTCCACCTTGAAGGCAGCGGATGCCGACGTTACACCGTCCATACCAAAAAGATATGCGGCACCTCTTTGCAGTATCCATAACGCTCCTATCCACGGTGCTACACGGCCAGGCCCCCAGCTGGCAATGGGCGCGGTCTTTTCCGTCGAACACCTATGGAGGCGCAGCAGTCTCGTCACTTGCACAGGACAGCGGCTATTTCATGAGCTTGAACCGATCGCAGCTCATGTTGCCATGGGGCTTGGTGGAAAGCTCGACCGCGATCCTCCTTCACATGAACGCATTGGGTGAACCCACCGCAGCGGTGGCCATGCCGCCGATCATGCGGATGCTCCCCGCCGGTGAGCATGCTGCCCGCTTTTTGATCGCCTACCGCGATAGCTGTGTACTGCCCGATGTGACACTTTTTTCCTCCGCAGGCATCGGTGTGGCCATGGGTGTGGTGGATGGTGAAGGCACCATTTCCGAAGTCATGAACCTGCCCGACCTCGTCGTTGGTACGGACTGTGCCATTGGCGATCTGGACCTCGCGCCCAACGGCGACCTGTTGGTGGTCGGATGGTTCCGTGATCCGGTACAATGTGCCGATTCGACATTTACTGATGACGGGTACTTCCTATGTCGGTATACGAACCTAGGGGAGTTGGTATCGGCCATGAGCATTTCGAACCCTTCTATGGGCTCGATGCCCATCATTCGTGTGGAAGACGATGGAGCAGATGGTGCCTACGTAGCCATGCAGGAATTCGCAAGTCCGGTTCCCGACCCGACTTATGGCGCAGGTACGGTCATCGCATCCTTCGACACGGACTGGGGACTCCGGTGGTCCCGTTCCAGCACGGATCAGATCGGTCTCTACTCTGATGGCCCGGTCTACTTGGCAAAAGCACCTGATGGAGGTCTTTACGCGGCGTATAAAAATGCCGCTAGCGCCTTCTGGCCCGGTCGTGTAGCCGTACTCGCATACAACCCCGATGGGAGCGAACGTTGGATGAACAATTCGTTTGGTCCGCAGTTCGAATGGGGCTTGAGTAGTGTCATGGGCATCGCTTCTTCTCCTGCTTTCAACGGTCCTATTGTATCCATATACTTCTACGGACAAATGGAGGGCTACGGACCATATCCGATCACCAACGCAGGTAATCCTAACGCCGCAGTCGCTGCGCTGGATAGCATTGGCCAATGGAAGTGGGCGATCTCGGACAACGGACCGGGCAATGTGTTCGGTACACAGGCAGTAGTAAGCCCCAATGGCACCATCTACGCCAATGGATACTTCGAAGGCGGTGGCCTGGGCGACCATCCACTGACCTACACACCACCGGTCAGCTTCTATGCTGCGCGTATCAGCTTGAACAGCGATCCCGTTGGTCTGACAAGTACCGTAGTTCCTCTCAGCGAAGTGCAGATCTATCCCAACCCCACGACCGATCACGTGTGGCTGGATCGAGGTGTGACCATCGGGAGTGCCGTGACGATAATGGATGCGCAAGGTCGTATGCTGAGCACTGCGATCATCGACCGGATCCCATTCCGATCGACGCTCCCAACACTCGCACCGGGCATCTACTTCGTGTGTACTGGAGGCCAATGCCAGCGTGTCGTCGTGGAGTGAATGCGCGTCTCCATCCTCCTCCCCTTCCACAACGCTGCTACGACGATCGATGTCGCAGTGGCCAGTATCGCTGGACAGACATACCCTGACTGGGAGCTGTTGCTGATCGACAATGCCAGTACCGATGCTGGATCCTCCTTGGCTCACGCTTGGACCGAACGCGATCAACGCATCCGTGTGTTGCACGAGCCACGCGTTGGGATCGCCCACGCGCTGAACACCGGTCTGGCCCATGCCCACGGAACGTACATCGCCCGCATGGATGCCGATGACATCAGCCACCCCGAACGCCTCGCGAAACAAGTGGCCTACCTCGATGCGCATCCGGAGATCGGGGTGCTGGGCACGCGTACATCGTTCGCCAGCACCATGCTCGAGCACCGCGGCATGCAGGCCTTCGTACACTGGCAGAACGCGCTCCTTTCGCCACATGACCACTACGTGAAGCGCTTGGTGGACGCGCCGCTCGCGCATCCCACGGTGGTGTTCCGCCGCGAACTGGTGGAGCAGTACGGTGGCTACGATACCGGCCCACTGCCCGAGGACCACGAGCTGTCGCTGCGCTGGATGGAAGCCGGTGTGCGCTTCGCGAAGCTGCCCGAGGAACTGCTCACTTGGAACGACCACGCCCACCGCTTGAGCCGCACGCATGCCAACTACAGCGTGGACGCGTTCTTCGCCACCAAGGTGAAGTACCTGGCGCGGTGGTTGATGCGCAAGCTCGATGGCCGGCCTGTGATCATTGCGGGAACGAGCGTGCTGTGCCAAAAGCGGTCGGCGCAATTAGAGGCGGAGGGCATCATCGTATCCGCGTTCACCGACGTGAAGGGGCGCGGTGTGCCGGGTCGTCCCTTCGTTCCGCACATGGATTTACCGCCCGCTGGGAAGGCTTTCGTGGTAAGCTTCATCAGCCAGCGGGGCACGGGGGATCGGATCGCGGGGTTCTTGGCGGGGCGGAGGTTGAAGGAGGGGGTGGACTTTGTGCTGGCGGCATAATATGCTGAAATACAATGGATTGAGATCAATGTCAACGACTACTGATCCGTGCATTTTTAGTAGTGATCCGATTTTACTACTAATTTAGATGTCAATTAGTAGTAATTATGAGGAAGCCACTACCGCCCCCCAGCTCAGGGATCTTGGAAGCGGACCAAGCCGCAGCCTTTGGGGCGGTGATCACCCGCTTCTTGGAAGACCCCGAAGCGCCCCTGAAGTTGAGCGTGGTGGAACGCGACCACCCCTACTGGGAGAAGTTCCAGCGGCGGGTAAAGCCATTGGGCTACCAGGCCGAACACCTGTGGCGCTTGGTGAAACAGCAGCGGCGGTTCACGGCCCGCCGTATTTGGATCAGCAGCGAACGGGACTTCCAGTTCAGCTACAACCTGACCGACGAGATGCAGCAGACCTTGCACCGGCTGGACATGCACATGGGCGGCACGTTGGGCGGTGCCACCACCATTCCCGAAGGCACGCGGGAGCAAGTGCTCACCAGTTCGCTCATGGAAGAAGCCATCTCCAGCAGCCTATTGGAAGGCGCTGCCACCACGCGGGAGGTGGCCAAGAACATGTTGCGCACCGATCGAAAGCCGAGGGACCGCTCGGAACGGATGGTGCTGAACAACTACCTCACCATGCAACAACTGGTGCAATGGAAACAGGACCCCATGACCGTGGAGCGTTTGTTGGAGATCCACCGCATGGTTTCCAACGGAACATTGGAGGATGCCGTGAATGAAGGTCGGGTCCGCACCAACAACGATGTGCATGTGGTGAACGCGTATGGTGAAGTGCTCTATGATCCGCCCACCCACGAGCGCTTACCTGCTGTATTGGAGGCCTTCTGCCGATTCGCGAACGATGAGGCGAACAACCCGTTCATCCACCCTGTTGTGCGCGGCATCACCCTTCATTTCCTCATCGGCTACATCCACCCCTTTGTGGACGGGAACGGCCGCACCGCGCGTGCATTGTTCTACTGGTACCTGCTTCGCAAGGGATACTGGTTGGTGGAATACCTGGCCATTTCCAAGATCATCCTGCGCGCGCCCTCGCAATACGGCCGCGCCTACCTGCATACCGAGCACGACGACAACGACCTGACCTACTTCCTGGACTTCAACTTGCGTTCGTTACGTCTGGCCATGGACGACCTTGATCACTATCTGGGTCGAAAACTGGCGGAGCGCAAGGGTCTGTTCGCGGTGATCCGCAACGTGGACATCAACGAGCGTCAGGCGGAGATCGTGGCCCTTTGGTTGCGCGAGCCGGAGCGCACGCTGACCATTCAGGAAGTGGTCTCCCGTTCGGGGGTCGTCTACCAAACAGGACGCACCGATCTGCTGGGTTTGGTGGCCTTGGGCTTGGCAACACATCGCAAAGCCGGTAACAAGATGCTCTTCTTCCGAAGTGTTGACTTTGAAGCACAACTGACAAGGCTCAAAAGGGCATGAACCGGCCCAAGCTCGCCAGGCTCACACCCCCAGCACTGCCCGCAACCGCTTCACATAACTATCGCTGATCGGCAGGTGCGTGTCCGCCAGCACCACGTGGTCCCGCTCCACGCGTTCAATGGCATGCAGTGCCACCATGTGCGAACGGTGGATGCGGCAGTAGCGCACGGCAGGCAGGCGCTGTTCCAGATCGCGCAGGTTCTCCAGACTGAGTATGCGGCCCTTGCTGTGGGTGTGCACGGCCACGTAATCACGCATGGCCGAGATATGTGAGACATCGCTA
>JALOLX010000268.1 GCA_025455765.1 Flavobacteriales bacterium
AGCACGATGCTGACCCTGCGCTGGCAGGACCGGGAATTCCACTGCCGGGTGCCCTTCACCGATGAAGCCAGCATTGCCAATGCGCTCACCTGCTTCACCGTGTGCCTGCACCTGGGACGCACCACGGACTGGGTCACCGAACATGCGCCACTGCTGGCTCCGGTGGACATGCGGCTGCGCACCGTGCAGGGCCGCCATGGCAGCACGCTGATCGACGACAGCTACAGCCTGGACATGGTCTCGCTGGTGAGCGCGCTGGACCATCAGCAACGCATTGCACAAGGCCGTCGACGCGTGGTGGTGCTCAGCGACCTGCCACACACCAACGATCCCGAACAGGCCTACCAGGCCATCGCCCGCCACCTCGCTGAGCATGGCGTCGACCGGCTCATCACCGTAGGGCCCGAACTGGCGCATCACCAAGGTTTGTTCAACGGTCGCGTGGAATGCCACCCGGATGTGGCCTCGCTCATCGCCCACGTTGACCTGCAGCACTTCGCCAACGCCGTGGTGCTCATCAAAGGTGCGCGGCGCTTCGGGCTGGAGCAGGTGGTGGAACGGTGGCAACAACAGGTGCATGGTACCGTGCTCGAGATCGACCTGGGTGCGGTACGCCACAATGTGAACCACTTCCGATCGCTGCTTCAGCCGAACACCCGTGTGATGGCCATGGTGAAGGCCGCTGGCTATGGCACCGGTGCCACTGAACTGGCGCGCCTGTTGGAACATGAGCGCATCCACTACCTCGGTGTGGCCTACGCCGATGAGGGAATCGAGCTGCGCAGCCAAGGCATCACCCTGCCCATCATGGTGATGAACCCTGAGCCGGTGGCCTTCGATACCCTACTGCGGTTCAAGCTGGAACCTGAGGTGTACGACGCTACTTCACTCCGGAACGCCATCACCTTCGCACGTAGCACCGCAGAGCGACCGGTGGTGCACATCAAGCTCGATACCGGCATGCATCGGTTGGGCTTTCAGCCGCATGAGCTTCCCGCGCTCCTGGCCGATCTGCGCGAAGCGCCCATCCGCGTGGCCTCCATCCTTTCGCACCTTTCGGCCAGCGAGAATGCGGAGCACGATGCCTTCACCCGCGAACAGCTCAGGCGCTTCACGGAAATGTCCGGAGCCATCGGTGATGTGTTGGGCTACCGTCCGCTCTGGCACATCGCCAACAGTGGCGCCATCGCACGGTTCCCTGGGGCCCACTTCGACATGGTGCGCCTCGGCATCGGCCTGCATGGCATCGGCGCCACAGCTGAAGAAGCCGCCCAGCTGCTACCAGTGGCCACCCTGCGTACAGTGGTGGCCCAGGTGAAGGACATCCCCGCCGGCGAGAGCATCGGCTACGGACGTGGTGCCTTGAGCGATCACGCGCGACGCATCGCCATCCTGCCCATCGGGTATGCCGATGGCTTCCCGCGCAGGCTTGGACATGGCAACGGCCGTGTGTACATCGGTGGGCGGGAATGCCGCACGGTCGGCAGCATCTGCATGGACATGTGCATGGTGGAACTCGGCGAACACCCCTGTGCCGTTGGAGATGAGGTCGTTGTCTTCGGGCAGCAACCCACCCTGGCCGAGTACGCAGCGGACATCGGCACCATCGCCTATGAGGCCCTCACCAGCATTTCGCCTCGTGTGAAGCGGGTCCATCTGCACGGCTGATCTACAACGGAGACTCAGCAGCCTTCAAAGGATCCATCCATCGCCTTATTGCGATGTATCACTTATATCGTAATATTGCGATCTATTCGCTGACTACATGGGTGTCACCAAGACCGACCTCTTCACCGCGCAGCAGAACCAGCTGGCCACCTGGGCCAAGGTGCTGGGCCATCCCGCGCGCATCGCCATCCTTCAGTACCTGCTGAAACAGAACGCCTGTGTTTGCGGCAGCCTGGTGGAGGAACTGGGGTTGGCGCAGGCCACCATCAGCCAACACTTGCGCGAGCTGAAGGAGGCGGGCCTGATCACCGGCACCGTGGAAGGCACCAGCGTATGCTACTGCATTGAACCCAAGGCCTGGGCCAAGGCACAGGCCGCCTTCGCCAAGCTCTTTGCCGCTTACAAGCCCATTGATACCTGCTGCTAGATCGTACGGGTCGATCACGATCGACCCAAACCTCCACTACCAATGACAACCGCCCAAGAAACCAAGGACCTCGTCCGCGCCAAATACGCCGAGATCGCCCGCCAGGACAAGGCCACCAATGCCAGCACCTGCTGCGGTGCCGGTGGCTGCAGCACCGAAGTGGCCACCATCATGAGCGACGACTATACGAAGCTCGAAGGCTACAACCCCGATGCCGACCTCTCCCTCGGCTGCGGCCTGCCCACCGAGTTCGCGCAGATCACCCCCGGCGATACCGTGCTCGACCTGGGCAGCGGCGCCGGCAACGATTGTTTCGTAGCCCGCGCGGCCACCGGTCCCGACGGACGTGTGATCGGCGTGGATTTCACCCCCGAGATGATCGTCAAGGCCAAGGAGAATGCCCGCAAGCTGGACTACCAGAACGTGGAGTTCCGACAGGGCGACATCGAAGCACTGCCCCTCTCCGCCTGCATGGTGGACGTGGTGGTGAGCAACTGCGTGCTGAACCTGGTGCCCGACAAGCGCAAGGCCTTCAGCGAGGTGCTGCGCGTGCTCAAACCCGGCGGCAACTTCAGCATAAGCGATGTGGTGCTGGTGGGCGAACTGCCCCCTGCGATCAAAGACGCTGCGGAGATGTACGCCGGATGTGTGAGCGGCGCGTTGCAGGAAAGCGAATACCTCGGCATCATCCGAGAGCTGGGCTTCGAGGATATCACCGTGCAGAAGCGCAAGCCCATCGTGGTGCCGGACGATATCCTCTCGAACTACCTGAACGCCGTGGAGCGCGCCGCCTTCAAGGCCAGTGGCACGGGCATCTTCAGCATCACGGTGTTCGCCCGCAAGAACAGCGTGGACTGCTGCGCGCCCAAAGTGGAAAAACAGGTCCTGAAGGACCTCACCCCCGCCAACCCCGAAGGTGTGCATGCCTTGCCCGGTTGCGACCTCGGCTCAGGCTGCTGCTGAAACCAACACCCCGCTGATCATGCTGTTCCCCGCACTCCTCCTATCCCTGCTCACTCCCGATACACCCATGGACCGCACCCTGCACCCCGACCTGCAACGCTACGTGAACGAACGCGTGGTACCCGCCATGGCCGCCATCCCCGCCGAGCGCAAGGAAAGCCTCGA
>JALOLX010000269.1 GCA_025455765.1 Flavobacteriales bacterium
GCGTGCACCGGTGTAGATCGTCACTTCTCCGGTCTGTTCGATCACATCGGCACCCAAGCCCTTCAACCGGGCCACCAAGGCGTCGCCACACGCACGGTGGGCAGCCGTACCGGGCACACGTGGTCCGAAGGCCACCTGCATGGCCACGTGGGCATAAGCGCTATCCGCATTGAAATCAGGCACAGGCGGCAGCGTAGGGAGCGCGGGGGCCGGCGTTGGCGCTGGTGCGGGCGTATCACCGGTGCACGCGAAGAGCGCCACGCAGGCGAACACGGCGAGGGTGGAGTTCAGGCGCGTTCCCATGTGGTGCCTTCCTTGGTGTCCTTGAGCACGATGCCTATCGCGGGCGGCCTTGGCGGCGGCGCGCTGGCGGATGAAGCCTTGCACCAGGGCATCCAGAGCGGCATCCGCTCCATTGGAAGCCCCATTGGCCTGCTCATCCCGGATGCCGAGCACCTCGCGCACCATGGCGCGCATCAGGTCCCGCAGCTGATCGATGGCGGCCGCGGTCAGCTTCAGCTTGCCATCGTTCACACTGTTGATGATGCGCACGGCCTCGAACAGCTCGGCGATCATCACCGGCGTGTTCAGGTCGTCGTTCATCGCATCGAAGCAGCGCTGTTGCAAGGCGGGAATATCGGCCTCATCCACCTCGGCGGGCTTCAGCTTGGGAAGCAGCTCCATGGCCTTCATCAGGCGCTCCAGGCCCTTTTCCGAGGCTTGCATGGCGGCATTGCTGAAGTCGAGCGTGCTGGCATAGTGGCACTGCAGCATGAAGAAGCGCACGGTCATGGCGCTATAGCCCTTCTCCAACAGCTTATGGTTGCCGGTGAGCAGTTCTTCCGGCGTGAAGCCGTTGCCTTCGCTCTTGGCCATCTTCCGGCCGTTCACGGTGAGCATGTTGCCGTGCATCCAGTAACGCACGGGCGCATGTCCATCGGCCGCCACGCTCTGCGCGATCTCGCACTCGTGGTGGGGGAACTTCAGGTCCATGCCACCACCATGGATATCGAAGGTCTGCCCGAGGTATTTGGTGCTCATGGCGGAGCATTCCAGGTGCCAGCCGGGGAATCCTTCACCCCAGGGGCTGGGCCATTTCATCAGGTGGGAGGGATCGGCCTTCTTCCAAATGGCGAAGTCGAGCGGGCTGCGCTTCTCGTCCATGCCCTCGGTGTCGCGCGTGTTGGCCAGCAGCTCATCGGTCCTGCGTCCGCTCAGCTCGCCATAGGCATGCTGCTCCGCGAACTTCGGTACGTCGAAGTACACACTGCCATTGGCTTCATAGCCGTAGCCACTACCGATGATGCGCTTCACCATCTCGATCTGCTCGATGAGGTGACCGGTGGCCGTGGGCTCGATGCTGGGCGGCAGGATGTTGAAGAGCCGCATCACATCGTGGAAGCCGTTGGTGTACTTCTGCACGATCTCCATGGGCTCCAACTGCTCCAGTCGGGCACGCTTGGCGATCTTGTCCTCGCCCTCGTCCACATCGCCCACCAGGTGGCCCACATCGGTGATGTTGCGCACGTAGCGGACCTTGTAGCCCAGGAAGCTCAGCCAGCGGAAGAGCACATCGAAGGAGAGGAAGGTGCGCACATTGCCCAGGTGCACATCGCTGTACACGGTGGGCCCGCAGACATAAAGGCCAACATGGGGCGGACGGAGGGGAACGAACTCCTCCTTGCGCCTGGTGAGCGTGTTGGTGATGAAGAAGGGGCCTTTGCGCGGATCTGCCATGGCTGCACGGGAACGGCGCGAAGGTAGCGCCGCCGTGCGCACCCGGCTCAGCGGCGGTCCTCCTCGGTCACGGGTGCATCGCCGGCATAACGGCCGCCCTTGTACACCTGGATGCGGGACAGGATGCCGTTGCTATCGTACACGTAGCGCTTGCCATCGAAGAGGCGCCCGTTGACGAACTCCCCCTGTTGGGAGATGCGCAATTGACGGTCGTAGAGGGTGTTGAAGCCGTTCTCGCGGAAGGCGATGGCGTTGGTGACCTCGTTGGCCGTGACCGCGGGTGCGGGAGCGGCTTTCGGGTCCACCTTCACCTCCTCGGCCTTGGGCACTGAGCGGATGTACTTGCTATTGGCGGCGTTGATCACCCCGTCGTTGAACTCGGCCACCTGTTGCAGTTGACCATCAGCGGTGTAGCGCTTCAGGGTGCCGTCCTCCTTGCCTTCCTCGATGCGCACCTGCACGGCCAGTTTGCCGTTCTCATGGTAGTATTTCTGCTCGCCGTCGCGCACGCCATAGGCGTTGAAGATGAACTCCTGTGCCAGCTGACCATTGGGATGCCAGCGTTGGAACTTTCCCGTGTTGCGGTCCAGGTCCCAGGTGCCTTGTTCTTCCACCTTACCTGAGGGGTAGTAGGTGACGTACGGTCCCTTGGGGCGGCCCAAGTTGTAGGTCACCTCGCTCATCAGCTTGCCATTGGGCCAGTAGCGCTTCCACAGGCCAACGCGCTTGCCTCCGTTGTAGCGCCCCTCCTCCACCAACGCTCCTTCCGTGTAGCCAGGCTTGTCGGTAAGGGGGGCGGTGTTGCGCCAGTAGCCCACTTTGCGGCCCAGCTCATCCACACGGTTGAGCGTATCCTGGCTGGCGGCGCTGGCTTGGGCGAGTGAGTTACCAGCGAGGAGCAGGGCTGCAGAACAGAAGAGGGCGAACACGTGGCGCATGGGAGTGCAGTTGATCACACCCGCGATACGCAACAAGCCGAGAGAAGGTTACAGCACGCGGGTCAGACGCCCAGTTCGCGCTTCAGGTTCAGCATCATATCGTCCACCATGGCAGCCAGGTCGTACTGTGGTTCCCAGCCCCAATCGGCGCGTGCGGCGCTGTCATCGATGCTGCGCGGCCAGCTGTCGGCGATGGCCTGCCGGTGATCAGGGGCGTAGGCCAGGGTGAAGCCGGGCATGTGGCGGCGGATCTCGGCGGCGATCTGTTCGGGATCGAAGCTGAAGCCGGCCAGGTTGTAGCTGGTGCGCTGTTTCACACGCTCGGCCGGGGCTTCCATGAGGTCGATGGTGGCACGGATGGCATCCGGCATGTACATCATGGGCAGGGTGCTCTTCGGCCCCAGGAAGCTGGTGTACGAGCCGTGCTTGAGCGCCTCGTGGAAGATGTGTACGGCATAGTCCGTAGTGCCGCCGCCCGGTGCGCTCTTCCAGCCGATGAGGCCGGGGTAGCGGATGCTGCGCACGTCCACCCCATAGCGCTTGTGGTAGTACTGGCACCAGCCTTCACCTGCGAGCTTGCTGATGCCGTACACAGTAGTGGGCTCGGTCACGGTCTGCTGTGGGGTGCCATCCTTCGGTGTGGTGGGCCCGAACACGGCGATGCTGCTGGGCCAGTACACCCGCTTCAGCTTGCCTTCCCGCGCCAGTTCCAGCACGATGAAGAGGCTCTCCATGTTCAGCTTCCAGGCAAAGGCGGGGTCCTTCTCGGCCGTGGCGCTGAGCAG